>JAUPKQ010000147.1 GCA_030837345.1 Actinomycetota bacterium
CGCACCCGCGTGCTGCTTCCCGTCCTCTACGGAGGTCGGGCCGTCGACCTGACTGCCCTGGCGGACGTCCTGACCGAACGCGGCATCGCCGTCGTCGAGGACGCAGCCCACGCCTTCGGCTCCTTCCAGGGCGATCAGCCGGTGGGCGCCACTGGCGTCCTCACCTGCTTCTCCTTCGGTCCGATCAAGAACCTGACGTGCATCGAGGGCGGCGCCCTCGTGCCGCGCACCCCCGAAGACGCGCAGGCGGCGCGCAGACTGCGGACACTGGGAATCGGACAGACGCAGGCCGACCGCATCCGCACCACCACGTACACCGTCCACAGCACGGGCTTCCGGGCGACCCTGTCAGCCGTCCACGCCGCCGTCGGCCTGGCCCAGCTCGCCCGCTTCCCGCAGACCGCACGCGCCCGCCAGGACCTGTGGCGCGCCTACGCCGCCGCCCTGGCCGACGTCCCCGGGGCCACTCTCGTGGACGTCGACATCGAGCGCACCGTGCCCTTCAACTGCGTCGTCAGGGTCGCAGACCGCGACCGGGTCTTCGTCACGCTGCGGGACCTGGGCATCGGCGTGGGCGTGCACTACCCGCCTAACCACCTCCAACCGGCGTTCCGCCCATGGCACCGGCCCCTGCCAGCCACCGAGACCAGCGCCGCACAGCTCCTGTCCCTGCCCTTCCACCTGGGCCTGAGCGACGACGACGTCCACCACGTCACCACCACCCTCGACAAGATCCTGTACGCCTGCTCGCTCTCACGCCGCGGCGGCACCCGGTGAACGGCCCGACACCTCGAAGGGTCCTCGTGGTCTGCCTGGGCAACCACTGCCGCTCCCCGTACGCCGCCGCCGTCCTGACCCGCCTGGGCGGCCAGGCCGTGGAGGTCCGTTCCGCGGGTGTGCGCGACAAACACATCGGACGCCCCGCACACCCGCACATGGTCACCGTCGCCGCAGCCCGCGGACACGACCTGACGAGGCACCGCGGCCAGCAGGTCACCGAAGAACTGATCGCCTGGGCCGACCTCGTCCTCGCCATGGACCACGCGAACCTCGACGCGATGCGCACCGTGGCGACCCCGGACACCCGAGCGCGCCTGGCTCTGTTCGCGGACGACGACTTTCCCGATCCCTGGGGTGGAACCCTCGACGACTTCATCGTCACCGCCGACACCATCGACCACGCCGCCGCCCGCTACCTTCGCTGACCGGACGAGCAGGGAGCCCACGCCTCCAACCAGGTAGGGGGTGTGGGCTCTCGGCACCCTTAGCCCTCTCGTGCAGCAGCCTCCACCAGGACGTCCACCAGACGCTCCGCCGCGTCCGGACGCCCCAGCGCGCGCGCCGCGACACCCATCTCCTCACAGACGCCCCGCCCGTCGAGAACCCGCCCCAACGCCTGCATCAACTGCTGCGCCCCCACCTGCCCGATCAACGCGACGGCAGCGCCCGCCCGCTCCAACTGCCGGGCGTTGTACTCCTGCTCATTGCCCGCCGACGACGCCAACGGGACCAGCACCGACGCCTTGCCCAACGCCGTCAACTCCGCGATCGTGCCCGCCCCGCTGCGGGCGAGGACCACGTCCGCCAAGGCCAGCAGGTCCGGCAGTTCCGGCCCGACGAACCCGGTCAGCAGATACCGCCCCGCGAGGTGCTCCGGCAACCCCGCAGTGCGTTCGCGCAGGGCGTCCACATGGGACGGCCCGCACTGGTGCACCACGTTCGCCCGCTCCAGAAGCCACGGCAGCACCTCGGCGACCAACACGTTGATCTGCGCCGCCCCCTGCGCCCCACCGGTGACATACACCGTCGGTAGGTGCGGGTCGAAACCGCTCAAGCCCAACACCTGCACCGCACGCTGCGCCACCCCAGCCAAGACCTGCGGACGCACCGGATTGCCCGTGACCACCGTGCGACGCCGCACACCCTGCGGCAGCAAGGCCAACGTCGACTCCGACGACACCGCGACCCGGCTCGCCGACCGCACCAAGACCCGGTTCGCCAACCCGAGACGCACCGTCTGCTCGTGCACGACCAGCGGACAACGACACAAGCCCGCCGCGATGCCCACCGGCACCGCCACGTACCCACCAGTCGACAAGATCACATCGGGGGCGAACTCCGCCACCACGGACCGGGCCTCCGCCACCCCCAACGGAACCCGCGCCATGTCCCTGGCGTTCTCCGCATTCACCATCCCCAACAAGTTGCGCGACCGGCGGACCTTCCCCGTCGCCACCGCCCGGAACGCGATCTGCTCGGCCTGCGCGACCCGGGCCTCCAGCCCACCGGCCGTCCCGACCCACAACACCTGCACCACACGCCCCTCCGCCACCAGACGCGCCTGAAGAGCCCGCAACGTCGTCAACGCCGGATACGTGTGCCCACCCGTCCCACCACCAGTCACCAGCAACCGGAACGGCTCCACAGCCATCACAGACGCGCGTCCGTCACCATCCATGAGCACGACGCTATCGCCGGTCTGAAGAGATCAAGAACATCCACCAACAACCCGAATCAAGGTTGACAACCCGCGAACCGGATTGCTCGCCCGATCCGCGCCTCACCAACGCGACCGGGGCTGGCCGACGTGCCGCTCGCCGTCTCCCTGACGGTCACCGACATCCTCGCCGTCCTCGCCCTGGCCGGAGTCCTGGACTTCCTCCGGGGCGCGACGCCCCGTCGCGTCGGTCCTCGCGGCGGAGTAGCCCTCGCGACCACCGTTGACACCGTCCTGCAGGATGAACGCAGCCCTTGCACGACCTGGATGACGAGCTGTCCCACCTGCTGACCGGCTCCGGCCTCGACCCAAGGACCTGACCGCGATGACCCCGCTCACCGGACCATCGAACCTCCCCGCCGTGCCGGAGCAGATCCGCGCCTTCGCCCGGCAGATCGACGTTGGCCAGGTGCGGCTGTACTCGATCGCCATGACCACCCGGTTCCGCGGCATCACCGTCCGGGAAGGGGTGCTCCTGGAAGGCCCTGCCGGGTGGGGGGAGTTCTGTCCGTTCGACGACTACGACGACGAGGTCTCCGCCGGGTGGCTGCTGACTGCCCTGGAGGCCGCCGTCCTCGGCTGGCCCGCGCCGGTCCGCGACCAGATCCCGATCAACGCCACGGTCCCGGTCGTCGGCCCGGAACGCGCGCATGCCATCGTGACGGCGTCCGGCTGTGCGACGGCGAAGGTCAAGGTCGCCGACCACCCCGGCTCGCTCGCCGAGGACCTGGCCCGGCTGGAGGCGGTCCGGGACGCTCTCGGCCCGACCGGCGCGATCCGCGTCGACGCCAACGGCGTCTGGGACGTCGACACCGCCGTCGCGCGGCTGACCGCGATGGACGCCGCCGCCGGGGGACTCCAGTACGCCGAGCAGCCCTGCCGCACCATCGAGGAGCTCGCCGCCGTCAGGCGCCGGGTCAGCGTCCCGATCGCAGCCGACGAGTCGATCCGCCGGGCCGAGGACCCGCTGCGGGTCGCCGTCGCCGGTGCCGCCGACATCGCCATCATCAAGTGCACCCCCCTCGGCGGCGTCCGCCGTTCGCTGGCCGTCGCCGAAGCGGCAGGCCTGCCCTGCGTGATCTCCTCCGCGCTGGAGACCAGCGTCGGTCTCGCCGCGCAGCTCGCTCTCGCCGGAGCCCTGCCGGAGCTGGATCACGCCTGCGGTCTGGGGACGTTGTCGTTGCTGCGGGGGGACACCGTGGCGGGCTCGGCGTCGCTCGTCCCGCGGTCCGGGTGGTTGCCCGTGCCGGCCAGCCCCCCGGCGCCGGACCCCGAACTCCTGGAGCGCCACGCCATGGGTGACCCGAAGCGGCGGGCCTGGTGGATCGACCGCCTTCGGCGCACCCTGAACATCCTCATCGGCTCCTGATCTCGGACCGCCCATCCAAAGGGGTGGTTCGGCGCCTCTCTCGGGTGAACAGTCCTTGAGACCCGGCTCCCGGCGGCGGGTGATGGCAGTGACCTCACGGACCCGGGCGGTACGGCTGACAGGTAAGGACCGTCGTCCCTCCGGACCACCGTCACGCGAAGGTGCAAATGTTTCGCTGGATTGGTGGTCCGGTCGATGTCGGAGGCCAAGGAACGACAATGTGTCTTTCCACGCAACGGATTGTGACTGAGGGTAAGGGAATGGTCTGATCCTGTGACTCGTGGCCCGGGACGAGGTGATCATCGATGGACCGCACCCCTTGATCACTCACCAGGGGCGCCTCACCGACGCCGAAGTCGGGTAACCGACCCGCCATCCCGGCGGGGAGGATCGTTGTGTGCAGTTGCTGTCGTTATCACGACGGTGATTGCACACAATAATTCCCCGTGGTCCGCGAAACGGGTCTGCGACCCGGTTCTCCATTCTCGATCACCCAGCGCTGCGACCCGATACCCGGAAAGGCCCAATGCGTGATCGCTGAGCGCTGTCCGTCGAACGCCTTCGGCGGCATGGAGTGCTGGTGGAAAGTCCTGGGCGGACGTACCTTCCCAGGGCGGCCAGGGCTCCGGAAAGGGGATCACCGTGCGCACGTCCACGAGGAAGAGATTCTGCCTGTTGGCGGCCGTCTCCATGGTCATGGCGGGTTGGCCGTTGCTGGAGGTGACGTCGGCCTCGGCAGAGCCAGCGGGTGTCCACCGCGCCGGGACGACGGTTCCGGCTGCGCCGACGATCGCGCCGACGGCTCCGGTGGTGGCGAGGGCGACGGCGACGCCCGCGCCGGAGGACAGCCTGACCGGCGACATCACGTTCTCCGTGCCGAGCGGCACGTTCTCCGGGCAATTGTCGGTGCAACTGGGAACGACCGTCGAGAACGCCGAGATCAGATACACGACCGACGGGTCGGTTCCCGTCGCGACGTCCTCGCTCTCTTCGGGCAGCGGCGTCGCGGTCACGAAGACGACCCAGGTACGGGCGCAGGCCTTTGTCGGCGGAACGGCGACGGGGGCGATGGGGACCGCGATCTACGTCGCCCGGGGGATCAACGCGACGCACGACCTGCCCCTGGTGGTGATGGATGCCTACGGGGGCGGGAAACCGGCCCGTGAGTACAAGGACGTCTCGGTGATGGTGATGGACGCGAGCGGCGGCACGAGTTCGCTCGCCCAGACGCCGACGCTCACCACACGCGGCGGTTTCCATCTGCGCGGCCAGTCCTCGGCGAACTTTGACAAGGCGCCGTACCGGGTGGAGTTCTGGAACAACAAGAACAAGGACGCCGACCTCCCCGTGCTCGGGATGCCGGCCGATTCCGACTGGATCCTCCGGGGGCCGTTCCCGGACAAGAGCCTGATCCGCGAGGCCTTCGCCTACACGCTGGGGCGTGACATCGGGATCGCCGCGCCGCGATTCGCGTTCGTCGAGCTCTACCTGAATCTCGACAACTCCCCGATGGCGGCGAACGACTACCAGGGCGTCTACATGTTCATCGAGAACATCAAACGGTCCCCGGACCGGGTGAACATAGCCAAGCTGAAGAAAACGCAGCTGAAGGAACCTGAGATCTCCGGTGGCTACGTCCTCCAGTTCAACCTGATGTCGGCCGAACCTCCGACGCTCACCTGTACCGGCGGAACCGCGCAGGCCCCCTGCTGGAAAGACCTGGAGGTTAAGGAACCCGAAGAACTGCAACCGGCTCAGCAGACGTGGATCACCAATTATGTCCAGAAGTTCCACGACGCGCTTCACGGCCCGAATCCCTCGAATACTCAGACGGGGTATCCCGCGTATATCGACGTCGATTCGTTCGTCAATATGATCATCGTGAACGAGGTGGCTCGTGAGGGTGACTCGTACCTGAGGAGCACGCACTTCTACAAGGACCGCGGCGGCAAGATACTCGCCGGCCCGCTGTGGGACTACGACCTCGGTTTCAACTCCCTCCCGGGATTCTCCGTCGTCGACGGCTGGCAGTACAAGCCGCAGAGCGGGATGTTCGGCACGACCAGCGACTGGTTCGAGAAACTGATGGCGGACCCGGTGTTCCTCGCGAAGGTCAAGGACCGCTGGGCGGTCCTGCGCCAGGGGGCTCTGTCCGACACCCAGATGCAGGCCCGCGTCCAGGCGATCAGCGGGCCGCTCACCAATGCGGCGACCCGCAACTTCCAGCGCTGGCCGAACCTCAACACCGCGACGGTCGGTGGATTCCCGACCCAGACGAGCCAGACCTGGCAGCAGCAGGTTCAGATCCTCCAGGACTTCCTCGTCAAACGGACCGCCTGGCTGAACTCCGGTAACGGCTGGGGCGGCGGGACCCCGACACCCACCGGCCCGACCCCGACCGTCACCCCCACCGGGCAGGGGTGTACGGCGGCCTACGCGATGACGAACCAGTGGGACGGAGGGTTCCAGGCCGAGATCAAGGTGACGGCCGGGGTCGCGGCGATCAAGGGGTGGAAGGTCACCTGGACGTTCACCAACGGCCAGACGGTCAGCCAGTCCTGGAACACGAAGATCACAACGAGCGGGAACTCGGTCACCGCCGCCAACGTGGAACACAACGGCGCCCTCAGCCCCGGAGGCTCCACAACCTTCGGGCTGCTCGGATCATGGAACAACGGGACGGGCATCTCCGACCTGGCTTGTACGGCGTCCTGAGCCGTCACGGGACAGGGCACCTGGAGCGGCGACCGGCGACCGGCCGGAGGCTGATTTTCGCGCATTAATCGGAACACCCCGGAAATCTTTTCGGGGTGTTCCGGCGCTCCGTCCGTGGACGCGGCGTGTCCGGTCCTGGTTCCCGAACGTCCGGGGCCGACCCATGCCGTCGGCGAAAATGAACGAATTTCGTGAAGGACGGCGATGCGAATGGACCTGAATCCCTGGATGGGAGGTGGTTAATCACTGATAGGTGATCGGTCGTCCGCATCCTGTCGCGCAGCTTGCTGGTGGAAACTTTCGGCCGGACGTACCTTCCCTGCGTGGCCCGTGGTGGGAGATGCAGCGCCCCGGTGTCTCCGTCGGAACGAGCCCTTTCGGGGGTACGGCCCTGCCGACGGGTTGACCGGGGCCCAGAAGGGGAGACACCGTGCGAAGGTCAAGGGTGAAAACGGTCGGCTTGATGGCTGCCGTGTCCATGGTCATGGCGGGCTGGCCGGTCCTGGAGATCGCGCAGGCGACTGTCGGGCCGGCTGCACCCGCAGCCGCGAACCAGGCGTCGATCGCCAGGACGCTCGACCAGATGGGAGGGTCCGGATCGGCGGGCATCAGCCGGGCCGAGGCCGACGCGGCCACGGCGGCGGCCGAGGACGATCTGACGGGTGACATCACGTTCTCGCCACCGAGCGCCACGTTCCAGTCGTCCATGTCGGTCCAACTCAGTACCACCGTCGAGGGCGCCCAGATCCGGTACACGACGAACGGAGCCGCTCCGACGGCTTCGTCGACGCTCTACTCGGGCACCGCCGTCGCCATCAGCAAGACGACCCAGTTGCGGGCCCAGGCCTTCGTCGGCGGGACGGCCACCGGAGCGATGGGCACGGGGATCTACATCGCCCGTGCGATCAACGCCACGCACGACCTGCCGCTCGTCGTGCTCGACGACTACGGGGCGGGCAAGCCCGAGCGCGACTACCGGGACGTCGGCGTGATGGTGATGGACAAGAACGCCGGCACGTCCTCGCTCGCGCAGACGCCCACGCTGACGACCCGCGCCGGGTTCCACCGCCGCGGGCAGTCGTCGTACAACTTCGAGAAGGCCCCGTACCGGCTGGAGTTCCGCAACAACGCGGAGAAGGACGCCGACTTCCCCGTGCTCGGAATGCCGGCGGACTCCGACTGGGTCCTGCGGGGACCGTTCCCGGACAAGAGCCTGATCCGTGACGCCTTCGCCTACGGTCTCGGGCGGGACATGGGCCTCAAGGTTCCGAGGTTCTCGTTCGTCGAGCTGTACCTGAACGTCGACAACTCTCCGCTGGCCGCGAACGACTACCAGGGTGTCTACCTGCTCCTGGAAACGATCAAGCGGTCGCCGGACCGGGTGAACATCGCCAAGCTGAAGAAGACGGAACTCGCCGAGCCGGAGATCTCCGGCGGCTACATCATGCAGTTCAACGTGATGGCGGCCGAGCCCCCGACGCTGACCTGTACCGGTAACCCCTGCTGGAAAGACCTGGAGGTCAGCGAGCCCAACGAGCTGCAACCCGCCCAGCAGACGTGGATCACGAACTACATCCAGAAATTCCACAACTCGCTGCGCAGCGCGAATCCCTCGAACGCCCAGACGGGGTATCCGGCCTACATCGACGTCGATTCGTTCGTCAACCGGATCATCCACAACGAGGTCGCCCGCGAAGGTGACTCGTACATGCGGAGCACGCACTTCTACAAGGACCGGGGCGGCAAACTCGTCGCCGGACCGCTGTGGGACTACGACCTCGGGTACGACGCGGCGCCGATGACCGGCTTCCCCGGAATGCCCGCGACGAGCACCATCGAGGGATGGCAGTACGGCGGTATGGGCGGCATGGGTGGTATGGGCGCCAGCGACTGGTTCTCCAAGCTGATGGCGGACCAGGCGTTCCTGACCAAGGTGAAGAACCGCTGGGCGACCCTGCGGCAGGGCGTGCTCTCCGAGGCGCAGGTCAAGGCGAGGATCCAGGCCTTGAGCACGCCGCTCACCGCCGCCGCCGCACGGAACTTCCAGCGGTGGCCGAACCTCAACACCGCGACGGTCGGCGGGTTCTCGACCCAGACCAGCCAGACCTGGGCGCAGCAGGTCCAGATCATGCAGGACTTCGTCGTCAAGAGGACCGCCTGGCTGAACTCCGGCAACGGCTGGGGCGGCGGGACCGTCGATCCGACCGGACCGACCGGACCGACCGGACCGACCGGACCGACCGGGCAGGGTTGCACCGCGGCGTACGCCATGGTCAACCAGTGGGACGGTGGCTACCAGGGAGAGATCAGGGTGTCCGCCGGAGCGGCGGCGATCAAGGGGTGGAAGGTCACCTGGACGTTCGCCAGCGGTCAGACGATCAACCAGTCGTGGAACGCGACCCTCACCACGAGCGGTAGCACGGTCACCGCGACGAACATGAACTACAACGGGTCGCTGAACCCGGGGGCCAGCACGAACTTCGGCTTCCAGGGGACGTGGAACGCCGGGACCGGGGTCACGGGGGTGACCTGCACGGCGTCCTGACCGTCTGAGGACACCGTTTCGAACGATCCCTGCCGGCGGGGCGGGCGGCATCGGCTGCCCGCCCCGTCGGCGTGCCGCGGGGAAGCCATCGGCGGGATGCCCGAGACTGGGCATCCCGCCGATGGTCGCTCTGCGTGACAATCCTGTGCCTCACGTCACGAAGGCCGTCGGCACGTAACGGGGGACTGTCGCGTTCACCAAGTGATGCGGAGCTCTGTTGTGAGGGGGGCGTGGTCACACCTGTGACGACTTGGCAGGATCTCGACCGTCCGTACGAGTGTTCCGGTGTGAGGGTCCGCCCGGACGACGCCTCGGCCGTGGCGTCGCGGACCGTCGCGCACTTCTTCGAATGGCGTGACCGCAACCCCGACGCCGTCGTCCGGCACGTCGAGCGGTACACCGCCCACCTGGAGGCGATCGCCGCCGCACGCCGTCCCCGCTCGATCGTCGGCCTCCGGGCTCTCGGGCGAGGCCGCCGGGACGACGAGCGGCGGGTCGCCCGCGAGGTCGCCTACTTCGTCGCCTACGACCTCGGCGAGATCCCGGCCCCCGAGGTCGTCGCCGGGATCGCCGCGCGGTTCCGTTCCGAGCTGCCGCGCCACGGCCGGCTCCTCGCCGGCGTGCGTCCCGGCCTCGCGGCGGGTGAGGTTCTCGCGTCACTGATGAGGGAGTTCCCGGTCCTCGCCGAGGTGCCGCGCCTGGCGTGGCTGGGCGAGCGGTTCGAACGACTGCACCGGATCCTCCCCGAGGCCGTCGTCCGGGACGGCGGGATGGGCAAGGCGATCCGGGCGACGGCCGGGGTGCTCACGATCGGGGCGTGCGACACCCTGGACGACGACCCGCCCACGAGGGCCGCCCATCTGACCCGCATCGTGCCGGGCGCCTACGCGCTCGGCGCCGCGTACGTCATCGTCGACGACACCCTGCACGACGGCGGGTCCGTCCCGCCCCCGGAGCGCGCGTGGTGCCACGACCTCATCACGGCCGGGCTCGCGACCGGCACGCTGCCGGACGCGGCGGACATCCCCGACCACCCTCTGGCCGAGGAGCTGTACGAGCTCTACGGCGCGGTTCTGGAGAGCCATCCCTTCGACGAGTACCGGCATCTCTACCGTGCGGCCGCGGAGATGCACCTGGCGCAGTCCCGCGACGCGGGCCTGACCCTCGCGGACTCCGCCGGGACGAGTCTTTCGGCGATGTACCCGGACATCATGGTGAAGGCCGGGCTCAGCAGGGTCGTCGCGGGTGTTCTCGCTCGTCGCGCCCCGGACGAGCGCGCCCTGTCCCGCTGCCTCGCCACGATCTTCCTCGGTCAGCTGAAGGACGATCTGCGCGACCGGGAGGAGGACCGCCGGAACGGCCGTCTCACCCCCTTCACGTTCCCCGCCCACCAGACGGACACCGATCCGCTCTACGACCTCTTCGCCTATGACGCCTACGCCGTCGAGGAGATCTTCGGGGGAGACGAGGCGACCGCCGACGCCCTCACCTATTTCGGCGCCATCAAGCTGGCCGACCATCTCTCCCGCGATCCTCGCCACGCCGTCGACCTTCTCCACCGGTACGGGCCGGCGGACGAGATCGCCCGCTTCCTCCGGATCGCGTCGGGGATGTCGAGTCAGGTGATGGAAAGTGCCCAGCCGATGGACACGCGACTCAAGGACCGCTCCGGCGATGCCCTCCGGCGCCGGAAGCAGACGGACGTCGACGCCCGCACCTTCGTGTCCGACCGCCTGCCGTACCTCAACGAGGTCACCGAGCGGTACTTCCCCGAGGGCGACGGGACCGGGCTCGACCGCATCGTCGCGTACGCGATGCGGGCCCCCGGGAAACGTCTGAGACCGGCCCTCGGGCTGATGCTCGCCGAGGCACTCGGGGTGGACACCGCCGGGATCGAGCCCTTCGTGGCCGCCTGCGAACTGTTCCACACCGCCAGCCTGCTGTTCGACGATCTTCCCGCCCAGGACGGTGCCGCGTTTCGCCGCGGTAGGCCGACGGCGCATACGGTCTTCGACGAGGGCAGCGTCCAACTCGCCGGAATATCAATGATTTCGTCCGGATTCGGATTGCTCGCTCGACTCGTCGAGAAGTATCCCGCGGAGAGAGTGACGGAGGTGATCGGCTATGTCGGCGCGGTTCTCGGACCGGAACGCCTGTGCAAGGGCCAAGACATTGATCTTCGAATGGGCCGTGGTGCGGAGCCGGTGACGGGCGAGGACATCCTGAAGATGTACGAGCTCAAGACCTCGACGTCGATCGAGGCGGCGCTCGTCCCGCTGATGATGCTGGAGGGACGCACCCCGGCTGAGATCGACCTGATCCGTCGCTATGCCCGGAACGCGGGCATCGTGTTCCAGATCCGGGACGACGTGCTCGACATCACCTCCTCCCGGGAGGTCCTCGGCAAGGACGTCGGCAACGATGTCGGGAAGATCAATGTGGTGCGTGCGTTCGGGGCGGAGGAGGCCGAGAGGCTTGCCCAGCATCATCTGGACGAGGCGATCGCCTGTTGCGCGGCCCTCCCGTTCGACACTCACTTGCTGGAAGGAATGGTCTCGCACTTCGCAAAACGGAAGAAATAGAACCGTCGGTACGGCAGGGTGCTGAGGCGTTCTCGGAGTCTTCCCAGCCGCGTCCCCGGGGTTTCCCCGAAGGGCGCCGCTACTCTTCGAGACATCGTCACGTACTGGCCCCCCGTGATCCGGGCTCAGTCGCGTGTGGAGAAACCCACCCCCTGAGCCGAGAGGATGCCGATGAGCGTCACGATCGCCGTCGGCGCCTGTGTCACGTCGTCCGTCGCCTACGCGTTGGGGGCGGTTCTTCAGGAACCCTTCGCCCGCTATCCCCTCCGGGCCCTCCTGGCGAGCAGGCTGTGGTGGTTCGCGATCGGCCTCAACGGGCTGGGTGGTCTGCTGCACGTCGTCGCGTTGCGGTTCGGGCCCCTGTCACTGGTCCAGCCGTTCGGGGTGCTCACCCTCGTGATGGCGGCGGCGATGGCCGCCGCCGTCACGAGACGGCGGCCCGCTCCGGCCGAGGGACGCAGCATGCTCCTCACGGTCAGCGGCCTCGCCGGAATCCTCGTGCTGACCGCCACGGACACGCCGATCATCACCTTGTCCACCGGCGAGCTCGTCGTCCTCCTGGTCGCCACCACGGTGGCTCTCGTCGTCCTGATCGCCGGCAACGTCCTGGTCAGACCGTCGGGCCTGTGGACGGCGGCGGCCGCCGGGATCGCGTTCGGCGTCTGCTCGGCGCTCACCCAGACGATCACCGTGCGTGCCGCGACCGACGGTCTGGGGTCCTTGCTGCACGCGGCGGACATCACCGCGGCCCTCGCCGTCCTCGTTCTGATCCCCGTCGGGCTGCTGCTCACCCAGCGCTCCTACCAGGACGGCATCGGCGGGCCGCTGGCGGTGAGCACGATCGTCAACCCGATCACCGCCTCCGCGATCGGCCAGGTCCTGCTCGACGAACGGATCGCGGCGGGAAGCATCGGCATCGCCCTCGTCCTCGCCTGCGGCGCGTGCGCGGCGTTCGGGGTCAACGGGCTGACCCACCTCCGCGCCGGCGCGCCCTCCCGGGCGTAGGAACGTGTCTCAGCGGCTCAGGGGACGTTCGGCGCCTCTGTCCCGGGGACCGGAGGAGGCGACGAGGTCCTTGAGCCGTAGGTCGACCCAGACCTCGTCGGCCACCTCGTCCACCTCGATCACGGGAGCGTCCGTCACCTCGTCGCGGTTCGCGAGCGAGGTGGCCGCCCACTGGTTGATCGTGTGGACGGAGTCGGTGAGGGAGAGCCCGAGGGATGTCGAGAACCGCCGGATCTCGGGAAGCCTGTGGTACTCGCCGTTCCCGAGGTGACGGGCGAAGACCGTCAGCCGCGGCGAGAGGTTGCCTCCGGACGTCGAGGGCGGAACGTCGCCGGCGGTGCGGGGGAGCGGAGGACGGTTGCGCGAGGAAGGCTCCGGAGCCGGGGCGCCGCCGCGCAGCTGCCGGACGAGGTGGTCGACGGTGGGCGTGAGAGCCGGGAACTCCGCCGTCACCTCCGCCGTCACCCGGAGGAAGTCGTCCTCCAGCTCCTGCTTCTTGTTCGGTGCCACCGCCTGGAGCTGCCGGAACAGGGCCCGCTCGTCGACTGGCTCGTTCCTCCTCCACCGGGCCCGCGCCAGGACGTGCTCGCGCATCTCCTCGTGACGGACCGTCGTCAGCGTCGGCAGATGACGGATGAGGGTGTCCTGGACGACGTCGTCCGTCGTCCGGCCAGGGCAGAGGAGGGCGAGGAGGTCGACGAGGTGGTATCCCCGGCGGGAGAGGCTGTCGACGTGGACCGGCCGTTCGCAACGGTAGGCGAGGACCTGCGTCGTGAAGGCCGAGTCCCCGTCGGGCTGCACCGCGATCAGGTGAGGGAGGTACCGGTGGAGGATGGTCACCGTCATCGGCGGGCGCAGGACCACCCGGCGTTCACCGTGGACCTCGACCTCCCGGACGAGCCGTTCGAGGTCGCCGCCGGCCAGGTTCGCCAACACGTACGGTTCCCCAGGCGCAGGGGGTTCCCCCTGCTCGGGGAGGTTCCCCTGCTCGGGGAGGTTCCCCTGCTCGGGGAGGTTCCCGGGCTCGGGGGGCCGGGGCTCCCCGCCGCGCGGGCGGACGATCACCGCTCCGGACGTCTCCGGCAGCCGGAGTGCCGCTTCCGCCTCCGAGATCTGGAGGTCGAGGCCGGTCCGGAGCTTCTTCGCCGTGGCCTCCGCCGCGACGACCCGTTCCTCCAGATCACTGAGGTGGTGCGACCACTCCCGCAGGACGGCGAGGTACAGGGCGAGCTGCTCGCCGTCCATCGAGGCCAGTAGTTCCCTCCGCTCCGCGGCGAAGGAGGGCCCGCCGGTCCGGGCGGCCTGATCCGGTTGCATGAAGCCTCGATCCGTTCGTCCGGCGCTCCTCGCGCCCCACCGTGTTCGGCGGCTGTATCGACCGGAGCGATCGGGCTCTTGAGGGGCTCGTCCCGCTCAAGCCGGGCCCGTCGAGGTCGATGACTCCGAACGACGGAAACTCCGAACGATGGAGACGAGGGACTCGGGACGAGGTGAGAAGGGATGCCTGTGGCCGAGCTCGCCGGTCTGGCGGGCGGCCGGGCGACGATCGACGACGCGCAGCTGCTCGCGCTCGTCCCGCGGCTCCTGCTGGCCATACTGCTCCTGGTGACTCTCGCGGCCTTCGCCCGGGGGCCGCTCGGCCCGCGGAACCGCGTGAAGGTCGTCCTCGACGTCACGACGGTGTTCGGCGGCGCTCTCGCCCTCGCGTGGTCCTTCGTCGTCGGGCCGCTGTGGTTCCGTGAGCCAGCGCCTTCGGCCGCTTCGTACCTCGTCACCGTCCTGCGCGTTCTCGCCGACGTCGCGCTCCTGCTCGCCGCCGCCACGCTCCTGTTCCGTGGCGCGGTGGTGACGGTCCGCCGTCCCCCGGCGCTCCTGATGCTGTCCGTCGCGGCGTACCTCGTCAGCGACCTGGTCATCGTGCGCGGGCACCTCGGGGAACCCCCGGGCGACTACCCGTGGTGGCTGGGTGCTCTGGACCTCGCCCCCTACCTCCTCCTCCTCGCCGCCGCGGTCGTCGAACGCCGGCGGAGACGGCGACGCCCCGACCACCCGGCGACGCTCGTCCGCCCGCACGGAATCCTCCCCCTCGTCGTCGTCCAGGCCGTGGCGGCGGCGGGGTACGCCCTGCTCGTGACGGCGGTGATCCGGCAGGACGCCGCTTTCTGGCCCGGGATGGTCACCGGCGTCGTGATCATGACGATCGCGGTGTCCGCGAGACAAGTGATCACTGTGCGGGAGAACGACCGTCTCGCCGTGACCGACGCCCTGACCGGGCTGGCGAACCGGTTCCAGCTCCGTGCCGAGATGCTGCGGTGCCTGCCGCGCCACGGGCGGCCGGGCGCTCTCGTCGCCCTGCTCCTGCTCGACCTCGACGGATTCAAGCAGGTCAACGACGCCCACGGCCACGATGCCGGCGACGCCCTCCTTCGGGCCGTCGCCGCTGTCCTGCGCGGCAGGGTCCGGCCGGGGGACACGGTCGCCCGGCTCGGAGGCGACGAGTTCGCGATCTTTCTCAACGGGATCTCGGACGAACTGGACGCCGTCGCCGTCGCCCGGCGCGTTCTCACGGAGCTCCATCGGCCGTTCGTGGTCGGGGGGAGGGATCTGCTGGCGGGGGGAAGCATCGGCATCTCCCTCGCGGAACTGCCGGACGAACGCCCCGCGGCCGTCGTCGTGACGGAGCTGATGAACCGGGCCGACGTGGCGATGTACGCCGCGAAGCGTTCCGGGAGCAACCGCTGGAGGGTCTACTCACCGGGCGCGGTCGGCCACGCGGACGCCGAGCTCGGCCGGGACCTCGTCATCGCTCTCGCCGGGCACCAGTTCCAGCTGGTGTACCAGCCCTTGATCGACCTGAGCGACGGCGACCTCGCCGGGATCGAGGCCCTGCTGCGGTGGGAGCACCCGACGCGGGGACTGCTGACACCCGATGCCTTCCTCCCCCTGGTGCAGGAGTCCGATGTGATCCACCGGCTCGGCATCTGGGTGCTGCGGGAGGCGTGCACCCAGGTCCGGACCTGGCAGGAGACGCTCCCGGACGGACGGCACCTCACCCTGCACATCAACATCGCACCGATCCAGCTGCGGTTGGCGACGTTCCCGATGGACCTCCTCGACGTCCTCACGGCCTCCGGCCTCGAGGCCGGCCAACTCGTGCTCGACGTCACGGAACAACTCGTCGACGGCGAGAGCCGCGCCTGCGCCGTCCTCGCGACGCTGCGCTCGCACGGGGTGCGCGTCGCCCTGGACGGCGTCGGGACGGCACCCGTGTCGCTCGGGAGGATGGCCCGGTTCCCGGTCGACGTCGTCAAGCTCGACCGGTCCTTCGTCTCCGGCCTGCCGGGCGATCCGGAGGCGACGACGGTGGCCTCGATGGTCCTGCGGCTCGGGGAGACGATGAACCTGCAGGCGATCGCCGTGGGCGTCGAGACGCCGCAACAGGCCACCGAGGTGACGGAGCTCGGATACCACCTGGCACAGGGGGCGTACTTCTGCAGTCCGCTGGGCCCGGAACTGATGCGCGCCTGGATCTCACGCTGGGGCTACCCGAGCGTGGACACCGAACCGCGCCGGTCGTTCGTCTCCCGGGCCGGAACGCTCCCCCGACCCCGTCCGGTTCCGGGGGCGGTTCCGGGGGCGGTTCCCGGGGCGGTTCCCGGGGCGGTTCCCGGCGAGGCCGGGGAGCCCGCGCGGTTCCGTGGCCTAAGGGCCGATTAACTGTTTCTGAGGGATCGCGGCGGATCGTTCCGTACCCCCTAAGGTAATAACGATCATCCGGGGACGAAGGGAACAGGCAGTCGATGCGTCGGGTCCGCGCCCTCATGGTCACCGCCGTGCTCGGGGTGCTGGGCGGAATCGGCGTGGGGCCTGCCGCGACCATGGTGGGGTCGTCGGTCGCGACGTCGTCCCCGTCGACGGAGAACCAGGCCGCGAAGATCTTCACCGCCACCGCGGACACCTCGATCGACGAGGACCGGCCGACGGCGAACCACGGCGGTGAAAAACGTCTGGGGGTGCTCGGATCGCCGAAACGACGGGTGTTATTGACCTTCACGGTGAAAGGCCTTCCCGAGGCGACCAATGCGATCTTGAGGCTACGCACCTCCGGGGAGAACAGCGGCAGCGCGGACGGTGGCACGGTGCGGTCCGTCACGGCGACGGGCTGGAAGGAGAATGCCATCACCTGGGCGACGGCGCCCCCGGCGGACGGCCCTGTCGTCGGCTCCTTCGGTCCGGTGCTGGACGACGCCTGGCACGCGATGAACGTCTCCTCCGTCGTCACCGGGAACGGGACGTACAGCTTCAGCATCACCTCCGAGGGCGACGACGCCGCGGAGTACGCCTCCCGGGAGGCCGGTGACCGCGCACCCCAGCTGGTGGTCCTCGCCAACAGCCGTCTGCTGGCGATCGCCGCGACGGGCGCCGCGACGGCCCCGGGATCGCCCTCCGCGTCGTCGCCGGTCGCGTCGTCGTCCGCCACCTTGTCACCGTCGCCCTCGTCACCGTCGAAGCGGCCCTCCTCGTCGACGACGCCCCCGCCGTCGGCCGGCGCGTCCGCGAAGCCACGGACCAGACTTCCCGCGACAGCCGTCCTCGTCGGTGCGGGGGATGTCGGAACCTGCCGCAGAGAAGGGGACAGCGCGACGACGAAACTGCTGGAGAAGATCCCCGGGACGATTTTCACGGCGGGCGACACCAGCCAGGACGACGGAGAGCCCCAGCAGTACGAGGAATGCGTCGATCCCACCTGGGGAACTTTCAAGAACCGTCTCCGGCCCGCGCCGGGTAATCATGATTACTTCACCGAGGACGCCGCGGGATACTTTGGCTACTTCGGGAAGAGCGCGGGGGTGAAGGGGAAGGGCTACTACTCCTACGATCTCGGTAACTGGCACGTGGTGGCGCTGAACTCCAACTGCGACAAGATCGGCGGTTGCGGCGAGGGATCCGCGCAGGAACGCTGGCTACGGGCGGATCTCGCCGCCAACGACAAGCCGTGCACGGCGGCGTACTGGCACCACTCACTGTTCACGTCGTCCGATCACGAGCCCGAGAAAGCGGTCAAACCGTTGTTCGCGGCCCTGTACGACAACGGCGCCGAGATCGTGATGAACGGGCACAACCACGTGTACGAAAGGTTCGCGCCACAGGATCCGGACGGCAGCCGGGACAACGCGAAGGGTATCCGGCAGTTCACCGTGGGCACGGGCGGTGGCGGTGAGCACTACGCCTTCGGCACCATCCAGGACAACAGCGAGGTGCGGAACAACGACACCTACGGCGTCCTCAAACTCACCCTGAAGCCCGACGGCTACAGCTGGGCCTTCGTCCCGGTCGAGGGCGGGGACTTCACCGACAGCGGCAAGGGATCATGTCACTGAGCCTCTCCTCGGGGCCGGTCACCGCAGGAACGGCCGGATGAGGCGGAGGTAGCGTTCGATCGCCGTCCGCAGGACCTCCTCCGGGTCCGCCGCCCAGAGGCTGGCGTTGAAGATCTCGACCTCGACGTCCCCCGTGTACCCTGTCGCGGCGACAAACGAGGTGACGGGGGCGAAGTCGATCACGCCGTCGCCCATCATCCCCCGGGAGAGGAGCGGGTCCGGGGCGATCGGCAGGGTGAAATCGCAGACCTGGTAGGCACCGAGCCGCCCCTCACGACCCGCGCGCGCGACGGCGCCGGGCAGATCCGGGTCCCAGAAGACGTGGAAGGTGTCCACGACGACGCCGACCGTCTCGGCCGGGTGGACGAGGGCGACATCGAGGGCCTGGGTGAGCGTCGACAGGACCGCCCGGTCGGCGACGTACATCGGGTGGAGGGGTTCGAGCAGGAGGCGCACGCCGTGGTCCCGGGCGTGCGGAACGAGGTCGGCGACGCGGTCGGCGACCCTGCGGCGCGCCCCGGCGAGGTCGCGGTCATGGCCCTGCCCTCCGCAGGGCAACCCGCCGACCACCATGACGAGCTCCCTCGTCCCGAGGGCGGCGGCCTCCTCGATCGCCGCACGGTTGCCGGCGAGGCAGCGCCGCCGCCCGTCGTCGTCCGCCGCGGTGAGGAAACCGCCCCGGCACAGGCTGGACACCCGAAGACCCGCGTCCCGCACGAGCCGGGCCGAGCGCGCCAGCCCCGTCGTCGCCACCTGTTCCCGCCACAGCCCGACGGCCGGGAGGCCCGCGCGGGCCGCTCCGTCGACCGCCTCGGCGAGGGTCCAGCGTTTGGTCGTCGCGGTGTTGAGGGACAGGCGGGCGAGCGCGTCGGTCACAGGGCGATCCCGGGCACCTCGACCCGTCGTCCTTCCTCCGCCGAGCGCAGGCCGAGACGGGCGAGCTGGACGCCGCGCGCGGCCGAGAGGAAGTCGTGACGGTGGGGTCGCCCCGCCACGACGTCGAGCAGGAACTCCTCCCACTGCCACCGGAAGGCGCCGGTGAGGTCGGCGTTCGCGGGGACCTCGAGCCACTGGTCGCGGAAGGACTCCGTCACCGGGGTGTCGGGGTCCCACACCGGGCGCGGCGTGTGGGAGAGCGACTGCGCGACGCACCGTCGCAGCCCGGCGACCGCCGATCCGCGCGTGCCGTCCACCTGGAGCTCGATCAGTTCGTCACGGTGCACCCGCGCGGCCCAGGACGAGTTGATCTGGGCGATCGCCCCGCCGCCGAGCTCGAAGATCCCGTACACGGCGTCGTCCGCGGTCACCTCATAGCGGTGGCCGAGTTCGTCGCGCCGGACCGGGACGTGGACGGCCGTGCGCGCCGTCACCGCCTCGACGGGCCCGATGAGGTGCTCGAGCACGTAGTTCCAGTGGCAGAACATGTCGAGGGTGATGCCGCCGCCGTCCTCATGACGGTAGTTCCAGCTCGGGCGCTGCCCCGGCTGCGTCTCGCCGTCGAACACCCAGTACCCGAACTCGCCCCGCAGGGAGAGGATCCGGCCGAAGAACCCCTCGTCGGCGAGCCGGCGGAGTTTCACCAGGCCCGGCAGGTAGAGCTTGTCGTGGACCGCTCCGACCGTCACGCCCGCCTGCCGCGCCGCCCGCGCCAGGTCGACGGCGTCGGTGAGGGTCTCGGCGGTGGGTTTCTCGGTGTAGACGTGTTTCCCCGCGGCGAGGGCCGCGCGGATCGCGGCCACTCTCCGCGAGGTCACCTGGGCGTCGAAGTACACGTCGACGGACGGGTCGGAGAGGACGGTGTCGAGGTCCGTCGTCCAGTCTCGGACCCCGTGCCGTTCGGCGATCTCCCGCAGGCGGCCGGCGTCACGGCCGACGAGCACCGGCTCCACCTGGACCCGCGTGCCCTCCGCCGTCGTCACCCCGCCCTGGTCGCGCAGGGGGAGGATGGCCTTGAGGAGATGCTGGCGGTAGCCCATCCTCCCGGTGACGCCGTTCATGGCGATCCGGAGGATCCGTGCGGGGCGTGAGGCGGGCATGGGATCTCCTGGGAGCGTCGAGGACACCCTGACGGAAAGCGCATTCCCAAACCTAGATGCCCGGGGGACCCGTGGTCAACGACGCCGGGCGGGAGGCACCCGCCGGACCGCTACGCTGACGTGGTGGCGGGCGTCACCCTCTCGGACGTCGCGAGACACGCCGGTGTCTCGCAGGCGACGGCGTCCCGTGTCCTCAACGGATCGGCGCGGGTCCCGGGGGAGGACGTCGCGAACCGGGTGCGCGCCGCGGCCGCCGAACTCGGTTACTTCCCCAACGCCCAGGCCCAGGCCCTCGCCCGCCGCACGAGCGGACTGCTGGGACTCGTCGTCCACGACATCGCCGACCCCTACTTCTCCACGATCGCCCTCGGTGTCCAGCGTGCGGCCCGCGCCCGGGGGATGCAGACCCTCCTTGCCAGCACGGAACGCGATCCCGAGGCCGAGCGTGAGGCGGTCGAGGCATTCATCGCCCACCGCACCGACGGCCTGATCCTCGTCGGCTCACGTTCGCACGAGTTCGAATCCGACGCCGCGCTCACCGGTGCCCTGCGTCCGTACCTCGACCGGGGCGGGCGCGTCGTCGTCGTCGGCCAGCCCCTGGGCACGGGAGGATGCGTCGCCCCCCGCAACGCCGAGGGGAGCGCCGCGCTCGCCGGGGCCCTGATCTCCGCCGGGCACCGGCGCTTCGCCGTCCTGTCCGGGCCCGCCCACCTGCGGACCGCCGTCGACCGGTGCGCCGGGTTCACCAGGGCCCTCTCGGGCCACGGGTTCCGCCCGGAGGCCGTGGTGGCGGGGGAGTTCACCCGGGACGGCGGGTATCTCGCGGCCGGGGACCTCCTCCCGCTGATCGGCGTGCCGGAGGCCCCGGCCCCGCTGTGCGTGTTCGCCGTCAACGACGTGATGGCGATCGGCGCCATCGCCCGGTGGCGGGCGATGGGGCTGGAGGTCCCCCGGGATCTGTCCGTCGCGGGCTTCGACGACATCCCCACCCTCGGCGACCACTCACCCTCCCTGACGACGGTCCGCCTTCCCCTCGCTGACCTCGGCGATCACGCGGTGCGCCTCCTCTTCGCCGGTGCCGACGGTGGCACTGTTCCCGCTGCCGCCCGCCTCGACGTCGACACGACCGTGGTGATCCGCGAGAGCACGGACCTCGGACGCTGGAGGGGTTCGGGGCGGCGATGAGGTTCGCCGCGTCAACGCTCGGGGCCCCCGGGGCCCCTCTTGCCACGGTCGCCGCGTGGGTCGCCGACGCCGGGGGAGGAGCGCTCGAACTGCGCGTCGCCGACGGCGAACCCGTTCACCTCGGCCTCGACGACGCTGGGTGCCGCGACGTGCTCCGGGCCCTCGACGACGCCGGGATCGCGGTGCTGTCGCTCGCCACCTACGTGACTGTCGCCTCCGCCGGACCGGACACCGCCGTCGTCGCCTCCCTCCGGGACCACCTCGACCTCGCCGCTCGGCTGAAGGCCCGTTTCCTGCGCGTGTTCCCAGGGGCGGCGCGGTTGCCCGGGCCCACGAGCGCACCACCCCGGACGCAGGAGCCGTACGACATCCTCGACGCGCGGGCGGTGCGACGCCTCGCCGCCGTGGCCCCCCACGCCGCCGAGAAGGGGGTGCGGCTCGTCCTGGAGACCCACGACTCCCATCCCCGCGGCGAGGACGTCGCCCGGGTCCTCACCCTTCTCGACGACACCCTCCCCGGCACCGGAACCGGTGCCGTCTGGGACGCGCTCCACCCCTGGCGCGTCGGCGAGCCGCCCGCCCGCACGGCGCCCCTGCTCCGGGCCTTCCTGGACGGCGGCCGGGGCTACGTCCAGGTGAAGGACGTCGTCTCACGCGACGACCTCACCCCCTGCCTCCCGGGCGAGGGTGCCCTGCCTCTCGGCGAGGTGATGCGCTCGCTGGCGGGGTGGTACTCCGGCCCCATCTCCCTGGAGTGGGAACGCGCCTGGTACCCGCGGATCCCCGACCTTCCCGCCGCCCTCCGGGCTCTCGCCCGCTCGATCACAGACACCCTGCCGGCCGGCCGCCGCCTTCAGAGCCGCGCTCCGTGATCACCCGGAACAAAGTGATTGATCAACAATGGACTTATGCCGGGTTTTCTGGTGATTTCGTTCCGGGTGATCAATCACTTTGTTCCGGGTGATCAGACCCTCCTATGACCGGCCGTCAGGGGTGCGTTCTTCGGTTGAGATGAGGCGTCTCCGAGGAGGAACTGGAGGCGTGCTCGTCCTGGGCAGGTCTCGAACGGGTGGTTCTACTTCATGCCGCTGGTCGCGATTCCTTGCACGAAGTAGCGCTGGCCGAACAAGAAGATCACGACGACGGGCAGCACCGACAAGACGGATCCGGTCATCATCAGGGCGTACTGGGCGTCGTACGCCCCGACGAACGAGCGGAGCCCGATCTGGACGGTCCACAGGTCGTTGTCCGTCAGGTAGATGAACGGCCCCATGTAGTCGTTCCAGGTATTGACGAACGTGACGAGGGCGAGGCTCGCCATCGCCGGTCTGGACAGCGGCAGCACGATGCGGGCCCAGATTCCGTACTCCGTCAGGCCGTCGAGCCGGGCGGCGTCGAGGAGCTCGTCGGGGATCGTCAGGTAGTACTGACGCATCAGGAACACGCCGAACGCCCCGAACGCCTGGAGGAGGATCAGGGAGAGATGGGTGTCCACGAGCCCGGCCTTCTCCATGAGGATGTACTGCGGGACCATGTAGGCCTGCCACGGGACGGCGATGGTCGCGAGGTAGGAGTAGAACAGCAGGTCGCGCCCCGGGAACGACACCTTCGCGAACCCGTAGGCGGCGAAACTGCCGGTGAGTACCTGCAGGACGGTGATGACGACGCTGAGCAGCAGGGAGTTCTTCAGATAGGTCAGCATCGGGATCGTCGTCCAGATATCGACGTAGTTCTCCCAGTGGAACTGCTTCGGGATCCACTGGACGGGCACGGTGAAGACCTCGTCGTCCAGCTTCACCGACGAGACGAGCATCCAGGCGAAGGGTACGAGGACGGCGGCGGAGAGCAGGGCGAGGGCCGCCCACGTGGCCGACGCCCGGACGGTGCGGGGCGCGGTCACCGTTCGTCCCTCCTGGAGAACCCGAATTGGACCATGGTGAGAACGAGCACCACGGCGAACAGCACCACCGCGATCGCGGAGGAATACCCGAACCGGCCCTCCGTGATGCCTTCCCGGAAGATGAGCTGGGAGAGTACGAGGGTCGATCGCCCGGGGCCGCCTTCCGTCATCACCTGGACGAGGTCGAACACCTTGAAGCTCGACACCGTCAGCATGATGAGAATGAAGAACGTCATCGTGCGCAGCGAGGGAACCGTGATGTGCCGGAACCTCTGCCAGGCTCCGGCACCGTCGACCTCGGCCGCCTCGTAGAGCTCGGGCGGAATGGTCTGGAGGCCCGCGAGGTAGAGCACCATGTAGTACCCCATGTCCCGCCACACGCTGGCAATGATGATCGCCGGCATCGCCCAGGTCGTCGACGACGTCCATCCGGGTGGGTCGCCGGCCCCGAGCGCCCGAAGGAGCTGGTTGACCGGTCCGAGGTCGGGGTCGAAAAGGAGGTTCCAGACGATGGCGACGGCGACCAGGGACGTGATGTAGGGGAAGAACAGGGCGGTCCTGAAGTACTGGACCCCCCTGATCCTCCGGTTGAGCAGGACGGCGAGGCCGAGGGAGGCGACGAGAGTCAGGGGGACGTGTCCGGCGGCGTAGAAGACGGTGTTCCCCAGCGCCGTCCAGAAGGTCGGGTTGGCGGCCAGACGTTCGAAGTTCGCCAGCCCGACCCATTCGGGGGTGCTGTAGGAATCCCAGTCGAGGAAGGCCAGCCCGAAGGTCGCCATCACCGGCACCAGGGTGAGCGCGGCGAATCCGAGGAAGCCCGGGAGGATGAAGGTCCACCCGGCGAGCGTCGTCCGCCGTGGACCCGGGAAACGCCTCACCGTCAACGGCCGACTTCGGACCGGACCCGTGAGCTCATCTCGGCGAGCCCGGCGTCGAGGTCCTTCTCCCCGGTCATGATGAGCTGGTGGGTCTCGGTGAGGATCTGGTCGACGTCCGACGACGTGTCGCTGATCGGCATCTCCAGTTTCACGTCGTCCGGGGTGAGGGCCTTCTTGGCGATCGGGTCGTTCGGTATGCCGTCGAGGCCGAAGTAGATGTCCCGGACGGCGGGGTCGTTCAGGGCAGGGACGACGCCGACCTTCGCGATCGCCTTCGCACCCTCCGGTCCGGAGGCCCAGGTGACGAACCTCTTCGCGGCGGCGGCGTTCTTGGCCTTCTTGTTCACCGCGAAGGCGGTCGGTGACCCGAAGGTGGTGACCTTCGAGCTGCCGGCGATCTGCGGCATGGGCGCCATGCCCCAGTCGACGGTGCTCTTGCCGGAGGCCTTGTCGGCGAGCAGCGTGGAGGCGTACCAGGTCCCCATGGGGAGGGTCGCGGCTTTGCCGGAGGAGAAGACGGACTTGTAGGTGATCTTCTGGGTGAAAGCCGTCGCGAACGGAAGGGCCGCGCCCGACCTCTGCAGGCCGAGGGCGAGCGCGTACTGGTCCTTGAAGAAGCCGTAGTTCCCACCGAGCTGGTCGCCGCCGGTCTGCGCGGCCGAGACGGCCTGGACGACGGAACGCCAGGTCTGCAGGAATGTCCCGTGCACCTTGCTGGCCCCGGTGCCGCTCGTCAGTTTCCCGGCGAGCTCGGCGTACTGCGGCCAGGTGAGGTTCGTCAGGGTTTTCTCGTCGACCCCGGCCTTCTTCAGAAGGGTCTTGTTGTAGTAGAGCACCCAGAAGTCCTGGCGGTAGGGAAGGGCGAAGTACTTGCCGTCCAGATCGTAGGTGGAAAGGGCGGGAACAGCTGTCTTGTCGACGGCCTTCGCCTCGCCGGTCAATGGCATCAGCTGGTTCCGTGTGGCGTACCGGGAGTAGTCGATGACGTTTTTCATCGTCAGCACGTCGGTCGTGTCGCCGCCGGCGAGCATCGCCGTCAGTTTGCGGGCGTAGTCCTCCGCGAGAATGTCGACGGGCTTGACCGTGATGCTCGGTTCCGCGGCCTTGAAGCCGTCGATGAGTGCTTTGAACTCGGGGGTCGTCGCGTAGTTCCACACCGAGACCTTGATCGTGACCGGGCCTTTCGGGTCGCCTCCGGCCCCCGGGGACCCGCCGCCGCAGGCGGCCAGGAGAACGCTTCCGGTCGCGACGGCGATCGTCGTGATGAGGTGACGCTTCATTGCGGCCTCCAGCGAGGGTGGTCGGGTCGGGCGGTGGGAGTGGCCGGGTCAGGCGCTGAGGTGGAACGACTGCGGGGTTACCTCGTCGAGCAGGGGACGGCCCGTCACCCAGCGCTCGATCTCGTCGAGAGCGCGGTCGGTGAGCCGGTGGATCTCGGTGCCGAGGGATCCGGCGAGATGCGGGGTGATCATCACGTGGGGCTGTCCCCGAAGAGAGGAGCCCTCGGGGAGGGGCTCGGGGTCGGTGACGTCGAGGATCGCGAAGAGCCGGCCGGAGGCGCACTCCCGGGCGAGGGCGTCGGAGTCGACGAGGCTGCCCCTCGCCGTGTTGACGACCGTCGCGTGGTCGGGGAGCAGGGCGAGCTCGGAGGCGCCGATCAGGTGGCGGGTCGACGGCAACCCGGGGGCGTGCAGGGAGAGGACGTCGACGCGCGGCAGAAGGTGGGGCAGATCCACGAGGACGCCGCCGGCGGCCTCGACCTCCGCCGCGTCGGCGTAGGGGTCGGCGACGAGAACGGTGCCTTCGAGGCAGCGCAGGAGGTGAAGGACGCGGCGCCCGATGCGGGAGAACCCGACGATCCCGATCGTGCGGCGGTAGTTCGACAGGTCCCCGAGGTTGCTCGCGAGGCTCCAGCCGCGGTACGCCGTCCGGGGGTCGGCCGAAAGGAAGGGCGCCTTCTTGCCCGCGAAGATGATGGCGGCGAGCGTGTACTCGGCGACCGGGACGGCGTTGGCGTTCGCGCCGCTCGTCACGCGGATGCCGCGGTCCCAGACGTGGTCGCCGACGAGTGTCCTGACGCTGCCCGCGCAGTGGACGACGGCGCGCAGGGCGGGCGCGGCGTCGATCCGTTCCCGGGTGAGGGGCGACGACCCCCAGGAGGTGAGGAGGAGCTCGACCTCGGCCAGCCGGGCACGGGCCGGGGCGGTGTCGAGGTCGTCAGTCCACAGCGGATCGGTGAGGGCCACCAGACCGGCGAGCCGGTCAAGGCGCGGACGGTCGAGGTGAGCGTCGAAACTCGCCCGGTCCATCACGACCATCGCGGGGGGTTCGCCGGCCATGGGTCACCTCTGTCCGGACGACCCCTGTCCGGACGACCCCTGTCCGGACGACCCCGTGGACCGTGCCAGGGTGTCGTACCGTTCCAGGAGTCGAACTGATCGCGTCTGTACAAGGGAATCCGCTTCCGCACAAAAGTTCCAGACTTCGATCAAGGTCGATCACGAACGATCGCATTCATCCGCACCGAGGGGGCGGCGGTGGGCGAGCGACGGCTGTTCCGGATCCAGCGCCAGGAACTGCTGATGGACGAGGTCCGTCAGCGAGGCGCCGTCAGGGTCCGGGATCTCGCCGTCCGGTTCGCGGTCAGCGAGCTGACGATCCGGCGGGACATCGCGGAACTCGCGGCCAAGAATCTCCTGACGAAGGTTCATGGGGGAGCGACGCAGCCCTCCGACCTGGCACGTCCCGCTCCGGTGAGGTCGCGCCGTCCGGCATCACCACGTTTCACCATCGGGATGGTCGTTCCCTCGCTCGACTACTACTGGCCGACCGTCGTGTCTGCGGCGCGGATGGCGGCGGCGGCGCTCGGCGTGCACCTCCAGCTGCGCGGATCGAGTTACGACTCGGGGGAGGACCGTCGGCAGATCACCCGGTTGATCGAGGCGCGGCAGGTGCAGGGCCTCCTCCTCGCTCCCACCCTGGACGGCGAGGACGTCGAGGGGATGGCCGCGTGGGTGGGGAGCCTCCCAGTGCCCGTGGTGCTTGTCGAACGGGAGATTCCCCGGTGGACGTCCACCTCCCGGCAGATCGAGTGGGTGCGCAGCGATCACGCGCTCGGCCTGGAGATGGCGGTGCGCCACCTCCACCAGATCGGCCACCGCCGGATCGGGTTGGTGCTGTCGAAGGGGAGCCCGACGTCCGCGTACCTCGCGACCGGCTGGGCCCGTGCCTGTGCCGACCTCGGCCTGCCCGGCGACCTGGTCCTGCGGGAGTCGGTCGCGCTCGACGTCCCCGGTCACCGGGAGATCATCGCCGGTCTCCTCGCGCGGTGCCGTGCCTCGGGGACGACGGCGCTCGTCGTCCACAGCGATCCCGACACGATGTCGATCGCCCAGTTCTGCGCCGAACACGGGGTGAGGATCCCCCAGGACCTGGCGCTCGTGGCCTACGACGATGAGGTGGCGAACCTCGCTGAGCCGGCGCTCACCGCCGTCCGGCCACCGAAGGCCCAGGTCGGCCGGGCCGCCGTGGAGATGATGGTCGCGAGGCTCGCCGGCGGCGGACGGCGCCCCTCCCAGCGGCTGCTCGTCCTCCCCGAGCTGATGATCAGGAACTCGTCGGCGCCCCCGGCGAGGTCCTCGGGGTGATCCGGCACGGGACTGTTCACCTGAACGTTTCGGTGGCGGTGTCGAGGTGGCACCGGAGGTGTGGTTTCATCAGGGCATGCTGATATCAGGACAGGCTGATGTGATCCGGTTGCTGGATGATCCGCTCCGCGCCCGGATCATCGAGCAGCTCGCCGATGGACCCGCCTGCACGTGCCACCTGGTCGACGACCTCGGTGCCAAGCAGCCTGCCGTCTCCCACCACCTGCGGATCCTGCGTGAGGCCGGCATCGTCGTCGCGGAACCGCGAGGCCGGTTCACCTTCTACCGGCTGCTGCCTGAGGCGATCGACGAGGCCGCGGAACGCCTGACCGCCTTGGCCGACCGGGCCCGGTCCACCGCCGGCAGCCGGAGGGAGTGCTCGTGACCGCCGTCCCGCCCGCCCCGATCGCAGGGTCGGGCGTCGTCGCCCGGCTGTCCCGGCTGGATCGGCTGCTGCCGGTGTGGATCGTCACCGCGATGGTCGCGGGGCTGCTGCTCGGCCGCCTGGTCCCCGGTCTCGATCGTGCCCTTGACGCGGTCGAGGTCGGTGGTGTCAGCCTGCCCATCGCTCTCGGGCTGCTGGTGATGATGTACCCGGTGCTCGCGAAGGTCCGCTACGACAAGCTGGACACCGTCACCGGCGACCGGCGGTTACTGGTCCCGTCGCTTCTGCTGAACTGGGTGCTCGGCCCGGCGCTGATGTTCGCCCTGGCCTGGATCTTCCTGCCGGACCAGCCCGCCTACCGCACCGGGCTGGTCATCGTGGGGCTGGCCCGCTGCATCGCCATGGTCATCATCTGGAACGACCTCGCCGGTGGCGACCGGGAGGCAGCCGCGGTGCTTGTCGCGCTGAACTCGGTGTTCCAGGTCCTCGCCTTCGGGGTGCTCGGCTGGTTTTACCTGAGCGTGCTGCCGGGCTGGCTGGGTCTCGACCAGGACGGTCTGCGCGTCTCCGCGTGGGACATCGCCCGCAACGTCCTGATCTTCCTCGGCATCCCCCTCGCCGCCGGGTACCTCACCCGACGCTTCGGGGAACGGGCCAAGGGCCGCGCCTGGTACGAGGCCCGGTTCCTGCCGCGCATCGGTCCAGTCGCGCTGTACGGGCTCCTGTTCACCATCGTGATCCTTTTCGCCCTGCAGG
Organism: Actinomycetota bacterium; assembly: GCA_030837345.1. Taxonomy (GTDB): domain Bacteria; phylum Actinomycetota; class Actinomycetes; order Actinomycetales; family Kineosporiaceae; genus JAUPKQ01. Next base: position 28,882 of record JAUPKQ010000147.1, read on the forward strand.
GCGAAGCGATCACCAACCAGCCCTGGGCCGTCGCCCGGATCGCCCTGCCCCTGCTTGTCTACTTCGCCGTGATGTGGGCCGGGTCCTTCGCCCTGGGCCGGGGCCTCGGCCTGAGCTACGAACGCACCACCACCCTCGCGTTCACCGCCGCCGGCAACAACTTCGAGCTGGCGATCGCCGTGGCGATCGGCACCTTCGGGGTCACCTCGGGCCAGGCGCTGGCCGGGGTGGTCGGCCCTCTCATCGAGGTCCCCGTCTTGGTCGGCCTGGTCTACGTCAGCCTCGCCGCCCGCAGCCGCCTGTTCGCCCAACCCGCCACCGACGACCCGGAAGGCCCCCAGCCATGACCGTTCCCACAGTTCTCTTCGTCTGCGTCCACAACGCCGGGCGTTCCCAGATGGCCGCCGGCTGGCTGCGGCATCTGGCCGGCGACGCCGTGGAGGTCCTCTCCGCGGGTTCTGATCCCGCCGACCGGATCAACCCCGTCGCCGTCGCGGCGATGGCAGAGATCGGCATCGACATCACCGGCGCGGTTCCGGTGAAACTGACGACGGACGGCGCCCGGGCCGCCGACGTGGTCGTCACCATGGGCTGCGGCGACGCCTGCCCCATCTTCCCCGGCACCCGTCGCGAGAACTGGGTACTCGACGATCCCGCCGGCAAAGACCTCGAAGCGGTGCGCCCCATTCGCGACGCGATCCGCGACCGGGTGACAGTCCTCCTCGGCGAGGTGCTCGGGACGGCGTGATCCCACGGCGTTCAGGGAAGGCGGATCCGCGACGTCACCCCGTCCGGCCAGGTCACGAGGACCTCGTGCCCGTGGCGGCGGGGGACGGCCTCCAGGTGGGGAAGAGCCCGCAGAACGACCCGGGGAGAGGCCTGGTCGACGAGCGCGCCACGGAGCGTCACGACCGCAAGGTGGACCTCACCGGGGACGGGAGGCGCTGCCGTCCGGAGCACGGGGACCGCGACCTGCGCGCCGAGAGGCGAGGTCCCCTCCTCGCGACGGACCGTCGCCTCGCCGAATCCGCGCAGGGTGCTGACGGAGGAGACGAGACCGTCCGCGAAGACGGCGCAGTCGCCGTCAGCGGTCGCCGCGCCCGGCGGCGTGGCCGAGGCGAGGGGCCAGCCGCTGAGCTCCAGGCGGTACCCGGACGACGGCCCGGCGTCGGGCGAAACGTTGCCGAGCGAAACGTTGCCGAGCGAAACGTTGTCGGGCGGTGCGTCGTCGAGCCGGACGGCCCGGATCTCGACACCCCCTCGGATCGCGCTGCCGACGGTCAGCCGGGGGCCCCAGGTGACGGATCCGGCCCGGCCCGATCCGTGGTCGGGGCCCGTGTCCTCGTCGACGTCCACCCAGTGGGCCCGCCACCGGGAGACCGCTACCCCCGTCCTCCCTTCCACGTGACACGCGATCCGCTCGAACCCGTTGCGGTGGCTGCCTCCCCGGAGCGGGTGCCACAGGACGACGCTGTTGTCGGACGGGTGGGAGATCGTCGCGCCGATCAGCGGGGGCAGGGTGACGGTCGAGTAGCCGAGCCGGGCGTACAGGGGGGAGTCGGCGCGGGGGTCGTGCGGCACGGAATGGTCGGTCCCGTGGTTGATGACCCGGACGACGCCGTCCGAGCGGGTGCCGTTGACGAGCCAGCCGGGAGCGTCGATCACCCGGACGACGTCCGCCCTCTCGACCGGCAGGGACTCCTCGACGGCGGTCCACACGGGGTGGCCGGCGGGTAGGAGGAGCCCGAGCATCCCCTTGACCGCCCAGTACGGAGACCCCGGGCCGGAGTAGGACTGCGCCATCGCCGGCCAGGTGCCGTGCCACCCGAGGGTGAGCAGCCCCTTTTCGTCCGGGACGCTCGCGGACGTGAAGTGAAGAAGCATCCCCGAGCACACGCGGCGGATCGCTCCTGGTGAGAGCCGCGTCGCACCGGTCAGGGCACCGACCCAGAACGGTGCGGCCGTCGCGAAGCGGTAGATGAGGCTGCGTCCCTGCAGGAGCGGAGAGCCATCGGCGCCGACGAGGTGGACGGCGTCGTCGAGGTAGTCCGCGAGGCGGGTCCGCCACGCGGTCCGCAACCCGTCCGGGCACAGGTCTCCGGCCGCCTCCGCCCACAGCAGCGGGTAGAGGTGGAAGGCCCAGCCGGCGTAGTGGTCGTAGGCCCGTTCGGGACCGTCGGAGTACCAGCCGCCCCCACGGTGGAGCGACTCGTGGACGGCGAGTCCCCGCTCGACGTCGTCGGCCGACCACGGGCCGCCGACGGAGCGGAGGAAGGTCTCGACGACGATCTGGAACCAGACCCAGTTGATCGGGGGGACGTCGCGGCCGACGAGTCCGGCGAGCCAGCGGACGAGGTGGGCGCGGGTGCCGTCGTCGAGCAGGTCCCAGATCCAGGGACGGGTGAGGTGGAGCGCCAGGGCGATCGACGCGGCCTCGACCTTCGCCTGGTCAAGCTCGTCGGGCCGGGGCCATCGCGTGGGGGAGTCCGGGTCGGTGCCAGCCCTCAGGCCGTCGGCGTACCAGTTCGCGAGGTCGTGGGGGTCGTGGCCGTTCTCGCCTCGGAGCCGGATCGCCGCGAGGAGGAAGGAGCGGGCGAAGGCCTCCAGCTCGTCGCTGCGGGTCCCGTAGCGGCTGGCTGGTCCGGGGAGGCGGAGGCGGGCCCGGTCGGGTGACGTCCAGGGGCGAAGCGCGAGCAGCAGGTGGTCGGCGAGGGTGGCCCAGTCCTCGCGGTGCAGGCCGGTGAGAGGGGAGAGCGGGTCGTCCAACAGGTGTGGAACGCGCATTCTCACAGGATAGCGAAACCGATTTCCCGATGTTGATCTCCGGCTGTCCGGTGTTGATCCGGAGGTGATTGCGAAAGATCCTCCTCGGTTTCGCGTGGAATTCGCGAAATACCGGCCTGTTCATACCAGGATATGAATCGATCGAGTGTTGAACTGGTCACGAGGGGCGGTTCGCCGGTGACGCCCGTGTGCCTGCTTCTGACAGAGTGTCCCCCAGGCCGAACGGGCCGCAGGATGCCGGAAGCCGGGGTCAGGTCGCCCCGGCGCAGGTGAACGGGCCTGCCGGTCACGGTCCCGTCTTCGTCGCCGAGTCGGAAGAGAGGTTCCCCGTGACTGGCTGGACGCTTGCGTACGATGCCTTCGTGCCCGAGGAGGAAGGGCTGCGCGAAGCGCTGACCTCGACAGGGAACGGATATGTCTGTGCCCGTGGCACGGCGGAGTGGCAGGACGTCGGGGAGGTGCACTATCCCGGCACTTACACGCACGGTGGCCTCAACCGGGAGACGACGATCGTCGGTGGCAGGGCGGTGCTCAACGAGGATCTCGTCAACCTTCCGAACTGGTTGGTGCTCAAGCTCTGCATCGAGGACGACGAACCGTTCCGTCTGGACAACGTCGAAATCTTGAACTATCGGCACGAGTACGACATTCGATTGGCGACCGTCTCCCGGACTCTTCGATTTCGTGATCGCTCGGGCAGGGTGACCACCCTCGCGAGCCGGAGATTCGTGAGCATGGCGCAGCGGCATCTCTCCGGGATCGAGTGGGTGATCACGCCGGAGAACTGGTCGGGGCGGGTCCAGGTGATCACCGCTCTCGACAGCCGGGTGACGAATTCCGGGGTGTCGCGGTACCAGCAGCTGGAGGGGCGGCATCTTGACCCGCTGCTGCCGCGGACGTTCGGTCCCGACGTCATCGGGTTGAAGGCCAGGACCCGCCATTCGCAGATCCACGTCGGTCAGGCCGCCCGGACCTGCGTGTACGACGCGGCGGGGGTGCCGCTGGACGTCGAGCGGAAGCTCTTCCAGATGGAGGACTACATCCATCAGACCGTGTCCTTCCGCGTGAGCGAGCGGACACCGGTGCGGGTCGAGAAGATGGCGACCCTCTTCAACTCCCGCGACCACGCGATCAGCGAGCCACTGTGGACCGCGGCGAAGACGGCGAGCCGTGCGTCGACGTTCGCCGAGGCCTACGAGAGTCACGCACGGTCCTGGGGCGAGCTGTGGGAGCGCTGTGACGTCGACGTCCCTGGTGACGAGCGGGTGCAGCTCCTGCTCCACCTGCACATCAGCCATATCCTCCAGGTCTGCTCGCGCCACACGACGGACCTCGACGCGGGTGTGCCCGCCCGGGGGCTCAACGGAGAGGCCTACCGCGGGCACATCTTCTGGGACGAGCTGTTCATCTACCCGTTCTTCAACTATCGGCTTCCCGAGGTGACGCGGTCCTTGCTGATGTACCGCTGCCGCCGTCTCGACGAGGCGAGGGCGTCGGCGGCGGACCACGGGTATCAGGGCGCGATGTTCCCCTGGCAGAGCGGCAGCGACGGCAGCGAGGAGACCCAGGTCGTCCACCTGAATCCCCTCTCGGGCCGGTGGGATCCCGATCTGAGCCACAACCAGCGGCACGTCAACGCCTCGATCTTCTACAGCATCTGGCACTACTACCAGGCGACGGACGACATGGAGTTCCTGTCCCGTTACGGCGCCGAGGTCATGCTGGAGATCACTCGTTTCTGGGCGAGCGCCGCGTGGTTCAACCCCGAGCGGGAACGGTACGAGATCCACGGGGTGATGGGGCCGGACGAGTTCCACGAGAAGTACCCCGGAGCCTCCGAGGCGGGATTGCGCAACAACGCCTACACGAACGTGATGGTGGCGTGGCTGGCGGAGGTCGCCGTCAAGATGCTCGAACTTCTCCCGGTCCGGCGTCGCCGCCGGGTCCAGGACGCGATCGGCCTGACCGACGGCGAGATCCAGACCTGGGACGACCTGAGCCGCCGGATGTACGTGCCTTTCCACGGCGACGGCATCATCAGCCAGTTCGAGGGGTATGAGGACCTCGACGAGTTCGACCAGGAGCTCTACCGCCAGAAGTACGGCGACATCAAGCGGCTCGACCGGATCCTCCGGGCCGAGGGTGACACCCCCGACCGGTTCAAACTCGCCAAGCAGGCCGACACGCTGATGCTGTTCTTCCTCTTCGGCGACTCCGAGCTGAAGAAGATTTTCGATCGGCTCGGGTACGGCTACGCCGAGGACACGGCGCGGAAGAACATCGCCTACTACGCGGCGAGGACGACCCACGGCTCGACGCTCAGCTACATCGTGCACAGCCACACGCTGGCCGCGGTCGACGAGACGGCGTCCTGGGAGATGTTCCTCACCGCCCTGGAGAGCGACGTCGGTGACGTCCAGGGCGGGACGACGGCGGAGGGTATCCACCTGGGGGTGATGGCCGGCACGCTCGACGTCCTCCAACGCGGGTACCTGGGGATCGACAGCTCGGGGGACCTCCTGCGGTTCTCCCCCCGCCAGGTGGCCCGGCTGGACGGCGTGTCCCTGCTCATGCGGTTCCGGGACAGCGTGCTGCGGGTCTCGATCCGTGGCGACCGGCTCGTCGTCTCCCGGGTCGACGACAGCTCGCATCCGATCTGGGTGAGTGTCGACGAGAGCATCCAGCACACCCGGGCCGGGCAGTCCCACGAGTTCGTCCTGCACCGTTGACGGGAGGCATCAGGGTTTCTCGTCACCGGCCGGGAGGATCGCCGGCATGACGGGCCACCGGATCGGTGCCGACGCGCGTTCGCGCGGGTACCCGATCGAGACCTCCTGGAAACGCACCCCGTCGTACCAGGTGGTCCGGGGGATGTGGAGGTGCCCGTAGACGACGGTGTCCACGGCGAAGCGCCGGTGCCAGTCCGCCGTCCGCGTCGTGCCGCACCACTGGGCGAACTCGGGGTACCGCAGGACGTCGGTGGGGCGGCGGACCAGCGGGAAGTGGTTGACGAGAACCATCGGGACGTCCTCCGGACAGGCGGCGAGCCGCCGTTCGGTGAACGCGACACGCTCGGCGCACCATGCGTCGACGCTCGCGTGTGGCTCCGGGTTCAGCAGGAACTCGTCGTTGCAGACCACCCCGGTCCGGTGGGCGTAGGCGAGTGACTCCTCCTTCGTCCGGGTGCCGGGCGCGTGGAAGGTGTAGTCGTAGAGGACGAACAGCGGGGCGACGGTCACCGGACCGCCCGGTCCCTCCCAGCGTTCGTAGGGGTCTTCCGGGGTCCGGACGCCGAGGCGGCGGCACAGCGCCACGAGGTGCTCGTAGCGTGCGACGCCCCGCAGACGGCACGGATCGTCCGACGGTGTCCACAGTTCGTGGTTGCCGGGGACCCAGAAGACCCGCGCGAAACGTTCGGCGAGCACGGTGAGGGCCCATTCGATGTCGGCGACGAGTTCTCCGACGTCGCCCGCCACGATCAGCCAGTCCCGCTCCGAGGTGGGGTGCAAGGCATCGGTGACGAGCGCCCGGTTCTCCGGATACGTCACGTGCAGATCGCTGACGGCGTAGAGCGTCCCGGTGCCGGTCTGTCGGGTCAAGGGCGCTCGCTCCTTCGGGCCGTCCGGTGCGGCGCCCGGAATCATTCGGTTCGTGAGGGGAAACATTACCGTCGACCGGCTGGCGACGGGCCGGGGCCCCCGCCGGCGGCCCCCAGGGTATTCCTTCTGCTTCCGTACATTTCTGGGGTGAATCCGGGGAAAGCTTGTGGCCGGTGACGTGTCGACAGAGACGCGCCAATTATGTAAAGTTTCACCGGCACGGAGAATATTGGGGCCACAATGCCTGGGAGCCAATCATCGGGTGATCCGGCCGTACTCGGGCCGGCTCCTCACCCCAATCTTGTCAGAGGGCGGTTCCTCAACCGTCTCGCCGCCTTGCAGAACACCAACCGGGCACAGGTGTGCGTCGTGCGGGTCGTCTTCAGGACGAAGGACGGACGCCACACCGCCACCCTCACCCTCCGCCGGGACGCCGCCGGGACCGGATCACGGGACGGTGAGGTCTCCGAGGAGGTGACCTTGCCGCTGGAGGACCGGACCGACGACCTTCCCAGGCCGGACGGCGAAACCTCCTGGACGACGCCGGTCGACAGGTACTCCCGGCTCCTCGCCGGACGACCTGACCCGGTGCAGGTGTACACCGGGCTGCTGCACGAGGCCGGAAGCCAGGTCGCCGTCCTGTTCGACGTGTACCCGGGGGTGCGGCTCACCCTGGAGGAGATCGCCCTCACCGGCCCGTCCGAGGCGAGCATCCGGACCCTCGACCCCGACGGCACGCGGTACCTGACCCGGGTCGGGCTCGGCGTCGTCCACGACCTGGTGGGTATCGACTACCGCATCGCCGAGTGGGTGTGCGCCCGCCGGTCGTCGCCGCCGGTCCCTGCTGGTCCCCGGGAGATCCTGATGGACTGGCGCTGAGGCGACGGTTATGCCGTCGGCCGGTGTCGGTTGCCCAACAGCCGATATCCCGACCGGCTTCGGCTCCCATCGGACACGTCATCGCCGGTCTGGCCTCCGTGCCCTACACCCACGAGATCTCAGTCCGGCTCCACACCGACCTCGCCCAGGCACGGCGACGGATCCCGCCAACCGTCGGCACTTTCGTCGAGGTCGACGACGGAGCTCGGCTGGCCCTTCACCATCGAACGACCCGACGAACGACGGAACCAGGTACACCTCCTCACCACCCGCCTCCTCGCCCGCCTCGACGAGGAAGCCCGGAGCTGAACGGTGGTGTCGGTGTTGCAGGGGCGTTGAGTGTGAGAGAGGACGTCTCGAAGCGTAGGCCGCGCGTACAGCGATGAGTCCTGCTACCCGTGACTTCTACTTCATCGGCGCGGTCGTGGTGGACGACGTCAGCGGCCCGGCCGTGCACGCCGCAGTCGGCGCCGTCGCGGACGGCTGCGCCTCGTGCCGTCCGAGCCTTCCCGGCTCACCCAGGCCGCCGACCTGGCGACCTTCCTTCACCGCCGACGCTCGGCCACCGTCGAGACCAACCCCAAGCAGGAGAAGGCGATCTCGAGGATCTGGGCTCACGTGGAGGGATGGATCGCCTACCAGCTCACGACCTGCCCGTAGACGCACGAAGGCCCCGCACACTCGCGGGGCTTCAGGCACTGCGGCTGGTTCCCGAAGGAACGGCTGCCCCACCAGTATCGGCACGTCGCCGAGCATCTGCGACACACCGCAGGGTGGCGGTAACGAATGGAGCCGCAAACCGTGTGAAGCGGGACTGACCAGCCAGCCGTTACGAAGCCCGGTCTTGGAGCCCGGGAAGACCCTCGAAGCATCCGGGGATCGTCGCCGCTGTGAGGGCACCGCTACGGAGCCTGGTCTTGGAGACCGGGAAGACCCGCTACGACCTGGACTCGATCACCAGGCACGTGAAGGAGCCGCTACGGAGCCCGGTCTTGGAGACCGGGAAGACGAAGACCCGACCCGACGTTGCGGATCGCGA
>JAUPKQ010000148.1 GCA_030837345.1 Actinomycetota bacterium
ACTTCGCCAAGGACGCCAAGCCCGGCGACTGGAAGGGCCAGGGCGTCAAGAGCGTCTGGTTCGTCATCACGAAGGACGGCAAGCGGAACCTCAGCTGCCTGCCCGAGGGCACGGTCGTCCGAAGCGGTGACAAGGTCGCGGCCCATGGCGGGCGCAAGGATTACGACGGGAACTACGGAAGGAGTTCTTCGGGAAAGTACTGACGATCGTTCCGGTCATCTCGCCGGTCCCGGTGGCGCTCTGCCATCGGGACCGGCGGTCGTGCGTGTGGCCCGGAGAGCAGTCAGCGGACTCCCAGTGACAGTTGACTATTGCTTAATGTCCTTCTGTCCGGAGGGTAGACTCTATTTCCCCCCAGGAAGGAACTGTCCCTTGCCGGTGAATGATCGACCCTATGTCTTGCTGAGTTGTGGCACGTCGATCGACGGCTGTCTCGACGACCTCTCGGCGCATCGGCTGATTCTGTCCAACGACGCGGATTTCGATCGTGTCGACGAAGCGAGGGCCGGATGCGACGCGATCCTCGTCGGGGCCGCGACCGTCCGGCGGGACAACCCCCGGCTGCTGGTGCGGTCCGCCGTCCGGCGTGACGAGCGGGTCGCGCGGGGTCTGCCACCGTCACCGCTCAAGGTGACGTTGACGGTGCGGGGCATCCTGGACCCGGCCTCCCGCTTCTTCACGGACGGGGACGCCGAGAAGGTCGTCTACTGCTCCACCCCAGCCCTCGGTGCGACCCGCGGACGGCTCGGGGACACCGCGACGGTCGTCGACGCGGGTGACCCGGTCGATCTCCACCGCATTCTGGCGGACCTGCGGGCCAGGGGCGTGGACCGCCTGATGGTCGAGGGCGGGGAGACCGTCCACACCCAGTTCCTCGCCGCGGGCCTCGTCGACGAGGTGCACCTGGCCATCGCGCCGTTCTTCGTCGGGGAGGCGCGAGCCCCGAGGTTCGTCGGCAACGGGCGATTCCCGTCCGCGTCCGGGCGCCGCGCCGTCCTGGAAGAGATCCGCCGCATCGACGACGTCGTGTTCCTGCGCTACCGGTTCGGCCGGGAGCCGGGCTGATCGACGAGTCCGTCCACGGCGAGGAACCCCGCCCCCGGCAGGCTCGCGACGAGGGCGAACACCCCGTAGACGACGGCGGTGGTCAGGCCTTCGGCAGCGCTCAGTCCGGCGGCGGCGAAGGCCCCGGCCAGGGTTCCCTCGCGGAGGCCCCAGCCCCCGACGTTCAGCGGGAGGGCCATCGCGACCAGGGCCAGCAGAAGTAGGGGAAGGAGCCGGGCGAGCGGCACGGTGGTCCCCGCGACCCGGGCCGCGACGACGAAGGTCGCCAGATGCCCGCCGAGGACGACGGCGGAGGCCAGGAGGACCCGGGGACCGGTACGGCGGGAGAGCAGGCCCCGGCGGATCTCCCGCGCCCAGGACCGCGGGTGAGTGGCGCCCGGGAACGTTCCCCGGCGCCCGAGGACCGTGGCCGCGGTGCCGACGAGGAGCAGGACGGCGAGGACACCGGACGCCGTGAGGACGACGGGTTGGACACGGTCCGCGGTGACGGGAGCGGTCACCAGGAGGAGCGCCGCTGCTGTGCAGAGCAGCACGATCTGCCCGGAGGCTCGTTCCATGACGACGGCCTTGGCCGCGAGGGTGACGTCGCTGGCGTCCTTCCCGTGCCGGACGGCGCGATGCACGTCCCCGAGGACTCCGCCCGGCAGCGCCGCGTTGAGGAAGAGCGCGCGGTAGTAGTCCCCGACCGCCCTCCGCAGCGGCAGATGGAGCCTCAGCCCTTCGGCGACGAGCGACCACCGCCAGGCGCTGAAGAACGTCGTCCCCATGCCGAGGAGGAAGGCCACGGCGAGCGACGGTCCGTCGATGACGCCCAGGGCGTCGAGGAAGGGCTCCCGGCCGAAGACGGACCCGAGGAGAGCCAGGATCACGGCCCCGCCGATCGGTCCTGCCCGGCGGCGGAGCCGGTTCATCCGTGGACGGCGGCGAAGAGGTCCGCGTGCCCGACCGCCACCCGCAACGTCCCGTCCGCCACCTCGGCGAGACGCCTGGCGAGATAGGCGCGGGTGTCCGGTGAGGGGCCGGGCTCCGTGGCCGCGTACTCCGTGGCCGCGCCGGCCCACCCCCGGATCCACTCGGCCGTCAGAGCAGGGGTGTCGGCCCCGAGCAGCCACGGGCTCTCGCGGATCTCGATCGGCACCCCCAGGCGGGTGAACGCCTGCGCCGCCGCGTCGACGGCGTCCGGACCGAGCAGCCGCCGGCCCGCGACCGTCCGCCGCTGGTGCCCGTTGAACGCGGCCTCGACGGCGGCGTCCAGGGGGTCGGCGGGGGTGAGTTCGACGTGTCCGGTGACCGACAGCGTGAACAGGGCGGGGGATCCCGCGGTCGCGCAGGCGGTCGCGAGGTTGCGTACCTCGTCGTCCGTCAGCAGATCGAGCAGGGCGGAGGCGGTGACCAGCGAGGCTCCGGACAGGTCGGCGGCGGTGAGCGCGGTGACGTCGTCCCGGCGGGTCTCGACGGTGACCGGGACGTCGTCGACGCCCCGGGGGACGGTGGACGCGGCCCGGGGGACGGTGGACGCGGCCCGCGCGAGCAGACCGGGATCGCGGTCGTGGAGGACCCAGTGCTGCGGACCGGGTAGGTGCGGGGCGAGCCACCGGCTCATCGAGCCTGTCCCGCATCCGAGGTCGTGGACGACGAAGGGCGCCGACCCCGTGAGGGCTGACCCCGTGAGTGCCGACCCCGTGAGGGCGGCGAGTTCCCGGGAGCGCGCCCGGGCGTCGGCGGGCTCACGCAGGGCCAGCCACGATTCGGCGAACGTGTCGGCGCCGGGAGCGTTGGTCGGCTGGCTCACCTGGTCCTCCGGGGCCGGTGGTGCTGCGGCGGTCGGTCGAGCACCGCTGCGAGGGCGGTCGCCGTCGCCTCCCAGGGGCGCAGGAAGGTCCTGCGGGTTCCGGCGGCCCTCCTCCGGCGAGCACGGACGGCGGGGTCGGTCAGCCAGGCGCGTATGCCGGTGGCCAGGGCGTTCGCGTCGTCCGGGGGGACGAGCAGCCCGGGGAGGCCGGGGGTGGGACCGTCGTCGCCGCGCAAGGCCTCCGGCAGGCCGTCCACGGCGGTGACCAGGGCGGGGATCCCCCGGGCGAGGGCCTCGGTCACGACCATCCCGTACGGTTCGGCGCGGGAGGCGAGCACGAGAAGGTCGGTCCGGGCGTAGCGGGCGGAGAGTTCGCCGGGGGACAGCGGCCCGGTGAACTCCACCCGGTGGCCGAGCCCACGGGCCCGGACGAGCCGACGGACCGCCGCCGCGTGGGCGTCGTCGGGTTCGGCGCCCGCGAAGGCGCACTCCCACCGCAGGTCCGCGACCCGGGCGAGGGCTTCGACCAGGACGTCGTGTCCCTTGCGGGGAGTGAGGGAGGCCACGCTGAGGAGCCTTGTGCCGTCGTCCGACGGGGCCGTCACCGGTGCGGGGTCGACGCCGGGACGGGCGACGTGGACCCGGTCCGGGGACAGTCCGTGACGACGCCGCAGCCGGTCGGCGACGGCCCGGCTCGTCGCGACGACATGTGCCGACGCCCGGAGGACGTCTCGTTCGCACGCCTCCCGCCGGGCGGCCTCCCCGGGAACCGGTCCCGTCTCGTCCGCGAGCGGCAGGTGGACGAGGACGACCGTCCGCAGGCGCGCCGTCGCCGGGACGACGACGTCCGGAGCCGCGCAGGCGACCAGCCCGTCGAGCAGCACGGTCGCGCCGTCCGGCAGGGCCGTGAGGGCGGCGCCGAGCCCGGCGAGATCCGGGGCGGACGGCGTGGGCCACGCGCCGGGGACGAGGATCCGGTCGACCGCGCGGCCGGTGGACTCCAGGGCGGCGCACACCCGCAGGTCGTAGACGCTCCCGCCGCTCGGCCGGGAGGGGTCGGTCACCCGGTCCGGCAGGACGGCGTACAGGTGGGGGGCGCTCATCGCGCCGTCAAAGAGCGCGTTCGTAGCTGGCCCAGGCGATGTGCGACTCGTGGAGCGTCACCGCGATCCCGGCGAGGGCACGGCCCCCCTCCCCGAGGGAGCCGGCGTGCACCCGGTCCGCCAGACGGTCCGCGACACTCCTGGCGAGGACCTCCGTCGTCGTGTTCGTCCCGGCGAAGGCCGGGTCGTCGTCCAGGTTGCGGTAGGTGAGTTCGCCGAGGACCTCCGCGAGCGCCTGCGAGGCGAGGCCGATGTCGACGACGATGCCGTCGGCGTCGAGATCCGGACGCCGGAAGGTCGCGTCGACGACGAAGGTCGCGCCGTGCAGGCGCTGGGCGGGTCCGAACACTTCTCCGCGGAAGCTGTGGGCGATCATCATGTGGTCACGCACGGTCACTCTGAACATTCGGTCTCCTCGCGGTGGTCGGGGCGGGTCGTGGGGGCGCCCGGGTACCGGACCCGGTGGCACAGGGCGGGCAGGGTGCCGTCCGCGAGGCGGGGGAGGACCTCCGGCAGGTCGGCGAAGGCGCACTCGCCGGTGACGAGGACGTCGAACACGGGGTCGGCGAGCAGGCCGAGCGCCAGGGCGAGGCGTTCGGCGTAGGTGCGGCGTCCCCGGCGGGCCGGTGACACGGACCCGACCTGGCTGCTGCGCAGGACGATCCGGCGGCGGTGGAAGAACTCCCCGAGCGGGACGGTGACGGGCCGGTCGCCGTACCAGCTGAGTTCGAGGACGGTCGCCTCGAAGGCCGCCAGCTCCATCGCGCGCGTCAGGCCCGCGGAGGTGGCGCTCGCGTGGACGACGAGGTCGCGGCCGGTCGCGGCCTCCTGCGGGAGGGCGAAGGAGGCGCCGAGCCGTTGGGCGACGTCCGCCCGGGAGGGGTCCGTGTCGACGACCTGCACCTCGCATCCGGGGACGCGGGTGAGCAGACCGGCGACGCAGGCGCCGACCATGCCCGCGCCGACGACCGTCACGCGGTCGCCGACGAGGGGGGCTGCGTCCCAGAGAGCGTTCACGGCGGTCTCCATGGTTCCGGCGAGGACGGCGCGGGCGGCGGGCACGGCGTCCGGTACCGGGACGACGGCGGACGCCGGGACGACGTACCGGGTCTGGTGGGGGTAGAGGCAGAAGACCGTACGGCCGCGCAGGGGTTCCGGTCCCGCCTCGACCTCCCCCACGGTGAGGTAGCCGTACTTCACCGGCCCCGGGAAGTCGCCCTCCTGGAACGGCGCGCGCATCGCCGCGTGCTGGCTCCTCGGGACACCTCCCCGGAAGACGACGCTCTCCGTCCCCCGGCTGACGGCGGAGAAGAGGGTGCGGACCAGCACGTCGTCCGGCCCGGGGGTGGGCAGCACGGCCTCGCGGATCTCGCCCTGGCCGGGGGAACGCAGCCAGAAGGCCTGGGCGGGTTCGGTCATCGAGGTCCTCCGGGGTGAGGCGGCCGCCCTCCTTGACGTCGCAGAACCAAGGGCGGCCGGGGAACGTACGGGAAAGGGGTTGACGGCCACCCTACGTTCGCCCGACGTCCCCCGCCCCCCAGGAGGAACCGTGACCCACACCCTCGACATCGGTAAGCGTCTGCCCGCCCGTCCCCCGTCCGCTCGTCCCGGGTCCGACGGGCGTCCGCTCCTCGAAGCGCGTCCGTTCCTCGACGGGCCGACGGCCGGCCTCGTCCTCCAGGCCGGGCTGCTGGTCGCCCTGGGGGTGACCGTCGGGCTGGGGCTCGGGGGCCGGGTCGCCGGTGGGGTGTTCGGCCTGGTCGTGCGCGTGATGCTTCTCCGGGCGATGCGGCGGTCGGGGACGACGTTCCTGGGGATGGCGAACTGGGTGACCCTGTCGCGGACCATCCTGGCCGGCGGGGTCGTGGCGCTGACGGCCGACTCGTTCACCGGGCCGGTCCCGGTGGGAGTGGTGGTGGCTCTCGCCGTGACGGCGCTCGTGCTCGACGGTGTCGACGGCCAGGTGGCCCGTCGCACCGGCACCTCCTCCGAGCTGGGTGCCAGGTTCGACATGGAGGCCGACGCCTTCCTCCTCCTCGTGCTCACCGTGTTCCTCGCGTCAACGTTCGGCCTCTGGGTGCTGTCGATCGGCCTGATGCGGTACGGGTTCGTCGTCGCCGGGCGGGTCTTCCCCTGGCTGACCGCGCCGCTCCCCCCGCGCTTCTCCCGCAAGGCCGTCGCCGTCGTCCAGGGGGTCGCCCTCGTCGCCGTGAGCACGGGAATCCTGCCGGTGGCGGTGTCCGTCGGCGCGCTCGTCCTGGCCCTGGCCCTGCTGTGCTGGTCGTTCGGCCTCGACGTCCGCCGGCTGGCGGGAGCCCCTTCGCGATACCGGCGAAACGAGCGCGCCGGTGAGGGCGAGCGCGCCGACGACGATCAGGACGGCGGGGCCGAAGGAGGGGGCGTCGTCCGGGGTCGCCGCGACGGGGGCCGCGACGGGGGCCGCGACGATGGGGGTGGCGCCGACGCCGGAGGGCCGTTGCTCGCCGTGATCCCCGTGATCCCCGTGACCCGCGTGATCCCCGTGATCCGGGTGACTCTGGGTGGCGGTGCCGCCCGGCGCGGGGGGCGGGGGTTTCAGGGTGAGGACGGGACCGGAGGCGGAGGACGGTGATCCGCCCCAGCGCTGGACCGTGCCGTCGGAGTAGGTCTGGACGACGGTGAAGGCGAGCGAGGGCGCCTGGGGGAGCGGACCCATCTCGACGCGGAGTTCCTCGGTTCTCGGTGGGGGAGGCGCGTCGGCGGCGCGGGTCCAGACGATCGACGAGGTGACGCTGGTCAAGCCGGATCCGTGCAGGCCGCGAAGAGGGCTCGCCAGCGTCCGGTAGCGGATGAGGGGTGCCCAGTCCGGAACGGTCATCGGGTAGACCTCGGCGACCGGGAGGGAGGCGGGCAAGGTGACCTCGACCTTCGTCGTGTGGGCTCCGGCGCGCCGGTTCTCGACGTGGAAGGTGACGCTCGTCGCGTCGCCCCGCACGGCCTCCGACGGTGAGATCCGGACCTCGGCGGACGCCGGGGTCCCGAGGAGGACGGCGGCACCGGCGGCGGTCCCGACGGCGATGATCAGCGAGCGGAGGGGGCGGGGACGGACGTGACGGGGACGGGTGGGGGACATGGCGGAGGACCTCCGGGGATGGATGGCGCTGCCTCTCCCCGAGTACGGCGTGACCCTCCGCGACGTCACGCCGGTCGACCGCCCCTCGCCGAGAGGTCAGCGTGGCGGGGAGGCCACGGTGAGCGACGAGAATCACGCATTCGAGCCGTCCGTAGAGGGGCGTCGACCGGTTTAAATGGATGAACCACCCATACCCGACTCATGCCAGACCGTCGCCGAGCAAAGGGGCTTGCGATGTTGTGGAAGTGGAAACTGGGACGAGATCTGGACGAGGTCTTGCACCTGCTCAACGGAGAGACGCGCTACGACAGACCGGTTCCGGACGCCCGTGTCTGCATGGCCTGGCGGGGGGATCACCCCACGTTCTGGGTATTCGCGAGGAAAGCCGCCAAAAGCAGGGTTCCGCATGACGGGCTCGGCTGCTGGCGGTGGAAGCTCGCCCTCGACGCGGACGACGTCCAGCGCTTCCTCCGGGGGGAGGACACCTCCGCGCCGATGGCGGCGGAGGTACAGATCGCCGCTGCCTGGACGGGGAACCACCTCCGGTTCCACGTCTTCTACCGGACGGCGATCCCCGGCCGCCGCGAGGACCCGGTGCCGGCGGACTGGCGGTGGAGACGCCTTGAGGACCCGGAGGAGGCGGTGGGGTTCCTCAACGGCGAGGATTCGGACGAGGGCCCGGTGACCGAGGCGCGCATCGCGACGGTCCACCGGGACCGCCACGCCGAGTTCTTCGTCTTCTACCAGCGTTCCGACGGCCCTGACCGCGAGATGACGGGTGGCTGGCGGTGGCACCCGGGGACGTCCCCGGACGAGGTTCGCCGCATCGTCGAGCGTAAGGGCAGCCCGCCGCTGGACTTCCAGGTGGGGGCGCCCCCGGTGGGGTACGGCGTCTTCCAGGTGTTCACCACACCGCCGCGACAGGCCGATCCCGCCGGACCGGTGGAGGCGAGACTCTGCCTCGGGTGAGGACGGACGCCGGGCGGAGGCCGGCTACGAGCGGTTTCCCCATCGCAGCTTGGGGAAGAGCGCCGCGGATTTCGGGTTGGCCTTCGCCCCGTAGATCGTGAAACCGGGTTTGTCCTGGTGCAGCACGTTGAAGTACACCGAGTACAGGACCTTGCCGGAGGCCTCTTCCGGGATGGGCTGGCCGAGGGTCCAGGTGGCGATGTTGGCGTGCTTGTTCATCCAGATGTTCATCGCCCGGATCCACTCGGGGTGGTCGACGCCCTCGCCCTCGGGCTTGAGACCCCACTCGGGGAAGCAGACCGGCTTGCCGTGCTTCTCGGCGAACTGGCGCCACGCCTCGGGGCCGGTGGGGTTCCTGTTGCCGTCGTGGTCGTCGGCCTCGGTATTCCAGGCGTCGACGTTCAGGCGGCCCGGGGAGGCGCCGTCGTCGTAGTAGTCGGGAGCGACGCAGTCGACGACGGCGTCACCCGGGTACCAGTAGTCGACGTTGATACCGGTGTGGTCGCCGAAGTTGGGGGACCAGGAGATGTACACCGTGGGCATGGCTTTCCGCAGGATGCCCGTGTACCGCGCGAAGGCCTTCTTGAAGTCGGCGGAGTTCTTCTTGGTGACGACCCAGTTGTCGTACCAGTTGCCGTTCATCTCGTGGAAAGGGCGCACGAACGTCGGGCCCCAGGCCCCCTTGCGGGAGGCGGCCAGGGTCCGGGCGGCCTCCTTCCACCGCTCGTCGTAGGCGCCCTTGGCGGCCGCCGCGTAGTTCTCCTTGCTGCCGAGCACGGTGCCCCCGACGGCGAGGTCGAGGCCGCCCTTCCAGCTCCTGAACTCCTTCGACAGCGTCGGCAGGGTCCGTTGCGCGTAATCGTCCTGGTCGGCCCAGGACCCGGCGAACGTCACCGGCTGCTTCAGCCACTTGGCGTACTTGCCGCTGGCGACACCGAGTCCCGAGGCGCCCGCGTACCAGCCTCCGACCGTCGACCCCGTGAGGGCCGTCGTGGGAGAAGGCGCCGTGGGAGTGACCGAGGGGCCGGACGTGGCCGTCTCCGCGCTGGGGATCGCGACGCTCTCCCCCGGCGGCGGTGAGGCCGGCACACGGCTCTTCGTCCCGCCGTCCGCCGTGAAGACGTAGGCCAGCCCGAGCGCGACGACGAGGAGAACCGCCGAGACGGCGACGATCCCGGTGAACCGGCGCCGGGGGCGCGCTTCCTCCTGCGCGGCGGCACGGCGAGACGCACGCGTCTGGAGTTGCTGGTTCACGTCGATGACTCCCACCCCGATGGGGTCCGAACGGGGGAGCGCCGCCGGCTCGCGACCGGCCACCCCAGCGATGAGGATCCGGCCCGCCACGCCCCCCGTCGAACAAGACCTCCGTGAGGTTACCCATGCCATGCTCGGACCGATGTCCCCGGAACGGACCAGGTGCCGGCGTCTTGGCTCGGCGTTAACCTCGTCGCCGGACCGGGACTCCCTGTGATCCGCGCACGGAATGGCCTCCAGCGGGGGCCTCCGCACGCCGAAGACAAGGATGTCCGCAATGGGCGCGACACCGTGACCTGGTTCGTGATGAGGAGTCTCGATGGCACTTGGTGGCCTCACTCGTGGTCGGCGCGACGTCGCGGAGGAAACCTCCTTGGCGGAGATGCTGCAGGAGGGTCATCCGTTCGTGGCCCTGGTCGACGCCCTGGACGTCAACGTGTTCGTCGTCGACACCGACGTCCGCCTGCTCTGGATGAACTCGGCCGCCCGGCGCTCGATCCAGCAACTGCCGCCGGACGCCAGGGACGCTTTGCACGTTCCGGCCGGGGCCGCGGAGTCCGGGTACCCGGCCAGGGACACCCGGATGGACTGGGCCCGGCAGGTCGTCGCCTCCGGACGGCTTCCCTGCCAGGTCGACGTCGCCGTGGGGTCCCGCACACTCAGGGTGACCGGGAGCGCGGTGGACCTTCCGGGACGAGGTCGCGCGGGCTACGTGCTCGGCTGGGCGGAGAGCAGCGACAAGAGCCGGAACAAAAAGGAATTCACAGACGCGATGCAGGCCTTGTCGCAGGTGGCTGAAGAGATCACCAACGGCATGTCCGCCACGAGCAACCGCACGTCCGCCGTGGCGGCGGCCGCCGAGGAGCTCCGCGCGTCGGTCACCGAGATCGCCCGTTCCTCGACCCAGGCGTCGATGCAGGTCCAGGACGCCGTGGTCGCCACCGCCGCCGGCGCGGACCGTCTGCGGGACCTCCAGCGCACCTCGTCGGAGATCGGTGACTTCCTCCGGCTGATCACCGGGGTCGCCGAACAGACCAAGCTTCTCGCTCTCAACGCCACCATCGAGGCGGCGAGGGCAGGGCAGGCGGGCAAAGGGTTCGCCGTCGTCGCCGACGAGGTGAAGCAGCTGGCGGGGACGACGTCCGCCTCGATCAGCGATATCGAGGCGCGGATCGAGGCGATCCAGCAGGCCGCGGACGCCGCCGTGACCGCGCTGACCGATATCGAGGCGACCATCGGCCGGTTGCGGGAGTCCCAGGAGACGGTCGCCGCGGCGATCGAGGAGCAGTCCGCCGTCACCGCCGAGATCGCCGCGTCGGTGGAGGGCATCGCCGACGAGACGCAGCAGGCCGCCCGCAGCACGACGAAGATCCGTCACGCCGTCGACGACGTCACCAACAGGACCTCGGTCCTCATCGGGGAGTGACGCGGGTCAGTTCTCCAGGAAGATCCGCAATCCGGGGTGACCG
This sequence comes from Actinomycetota bacterium, assembly GCA_030837345.1. Lineage (GTDB taxonomy): Bacteria > Actinomycetota > Actinomycetes > Actinomycetales > Kineosporiaceae > JAUPKQ01. The sequence goes on from JAUPKQ010000148.1 coordinate 10,765, forward strand.
AACAGGCGATACGCGAGGAAGGTCGCGGTGACCTTCGGCGTGTCGCGTCCGACGGCGCCGCGGTGGTACCGGGCACGGAACCTGCGGAGGATCTCGGCCGCCGGGACGGGGTCGGCTCCCGAGGACAGGTCGTAGAACTCCGCGGCGAAACGGTAGGCGCTGTCGTCGTCGGTGTTCCACGCCGGGGCGATCACCGCGCCCGCGCCCGCCGTCAGGAACGCCGCCGCGAGTCCGACGTAGTCGCCGACCGGGAGCCCGTCGGAGCCGCTCACCTGGCAGGCGTTGATGAAGACGAACGCCGGCCGGGTCAGGCGGACGCCGGTGACGTGGTGCTCGTTGAGCGGTCTGACCCGAGGGGCTCCAGCGGCCTCGAGCAGGAACAGCCCCGGCTCGTCCCCCGGGTCCTCGACCGTGCCCCGGACGGCGAAGTGCACCAGGTCGGCGGGCGGGTCGCCGTGCAGCAGGCGGATGACGTCGTTCAGCACGGGCGGCACGACCACCGTCTCCGTCAGGATCCGGGCGAGGGCGGCGTCCGCCGGGGGCGGACCGGTCGGGGGGACGCCAGGGCGGGTCCGGGCGACGAGGGTCCTGTGACGCGGGGTGAGGTGGGAGATCGGGTCCGCCGTCCGGGAGGAGAGGCCCTCGATCGTCCAGTGGCTCACCGCGGCGTGCGCCCCGAGGAAGGGGGACTCCTTGTCGACGCCCGAGACCCAGGGCAGCCCGGTGTCCGGTGCGGTGAGTTCCCACGGCGTCCAGGGGTCCGTCGTCGCGAAGAGGACGGTCGAGGCGACGTCGGGGGTTCCCCGGGTGAGCGTCGCGGAGAGAAGGCGGCGGATCGTCCCGGGGAGCGACAGAAAGAGCTGACGTCCCACTCCGTGGAGCCAGGTGAACAGTTCGAGACCGTCGTCCGAGCGGGCGACGTGGCGCCGGATGGTCTCGGCGAGGAGACGCGGGTCCGTCACGCTCGTGCCGTCGAGGCGCAGATCCGCGCTCAGCTGCCGGGCCGGGCAGTCAGAGGCCAGGTGGGGGCACACGGCCCGGAACACCAGCCGCTCCCCGGCGTCCGCCGGGACGATGAAGACGGTGAGGTCGGGCGCCGCGTCGTCCCGGACACGGTGGAGGTCGCGGGGAGGACCGGTGGACGTCAGGGGCCGCGCACCGGACGGCGCGGACGGCGCGGACGCTCCCTCCGGGCGGACGACGACGTCACACGACAGGTAGTCGACGATGTGGCCGTGCCGGAGGAAGGCGGCTCCGATACGGCGTTCCCGGCCGGGTCCGGGTCCGGAGGTTGGGGCGGCGCGCGCGACGAGCCGGACGCCGCCCTCCGGCCAGGGCAGGATGGCCGTGCGCTGGAGGGTGAACCCGGCGTCCGGCGAGAGCAGCTCGAAGGAGTCGGGGTCGAAGACGAGGATGACCTCGATGTCCGGTCCGGCGGGTGAGGTGTCCGCGGTGACGAGGGCGTCCGGACGGCGTAGCCCGGCGGTGAGCGTGAACTCCTCCTTCTCGGCGATCTCGACCGGGACGGTGAGCCAGGCGGACACATAGTCCTGGGCCATGCTGGAGGGCCGGGCCGCGACGGAGGGCGTGGCTGCCGGCCGGGTCGCCGCCGGCCAGCCGGCGGCGGGCCGGTTCGCCGCCGGAGGAGCCGTCGCCGACGCCGACGCGAGATCGCTGGCCATCACCATCGCCTGGAGATGACGGGAGGAGACCGGGTCGACGTCCTCCAGCCCCGGCATCGGTCCGGCCGAAAACCGCAGACGGTACTGCTCGATCACGTCGAGCAGCCGTCCCACCGGCCCCTGACGGGCGAGGATCCCCGCCGCGATCGACCGGTCGATCGGGAACTCCGCGAGAAGGTTGTCCATCGGCGTCCGGAGCGCCGCGGAGATCTCCACCAGCAGGCCGACGAGGAACCCCGTGTCGCCCGGAACTCCCAGGTCGGGGGCGACGAGCTGGTAGAGGCGGGCGGACTCGAGCATCGCCTCGATACGGGCCTCGTCGCCGTCGGACACCGACTGCGCCACCATCACGTAGGTCCACTCGCGGACGGCGTTGAGGCCGAGGACGTGGACGGCGTCCTCGATCGAGGCGATCTCACGTCGCTGCGCGGCCCTGGCCGAGTTCGACGCCCGCAGGAGAGCCCAGCTGAGGGCCGGATCCCCCTCGACGAGGTGGGCGATCCGCGGTAGCCCGACGTCCGGGCGTGACAGCTCCCGCAGGAGGATGACGTACGGCGCCAGGGCGACGGGCAGTTCCTGGTAGGCCTCGGTGACCGGCAGACTCACCGCGTACCCCTGCAGCAGGTCGCACCCGATCTCCTGGGCGAGGGCGAGATCCCGTTCGGCGCCGATACGGGTCCCCACGAGACGGAACTGGCCCTTGCCGCGAAGGTGGCCGGGAATCCTGCGAAGGTCCGACCGGCCGGATCCCAGGAAGTCGAGTTTCACGTACGACGCCAGAGGCAGCAGCTGCTCGTGACCACCCGGGAAACCGGCCGAGTAACGGTCGAGAGCGATGGCGAAACCCGCGTCCCTCAGCTCGGTGACACCTGCCAGGAGCCTCGCGTCGACGTCGACGTCCTGCTGGACCTCCAGGACGACGTGGGCGGGGTCGATCCCGAACGAGAGGTCGTTGACGAGGAACTCCCTCGGCGCGTTGATGAACCACTTCAGTTCCTCGCGCGACGACCCGAGGAGCGGCAGACAGTAAGAGATGACCCGGAGCGTCGCGGCGGCGTCCTGCCGTGTCGCCGAGGTGGAGAACGCGTCGGCGCGGAAGAACAACTCGTACCCGTGGATCCGCCTCTCGCGGTCCGTGATCGCCTGCCGGGCGATCGTGGTCTCGTGCGTGAGGCTCATGAACGCTCAGACCGGCGTCGGCGGTGTCCGTGCGAGGTCATCGACTCCACCTCGGGCGAGTCCGGGAACGTGACGGGACGCCCGTCACGGCGGGCGGGGGACGACCCCGGCCACCATCCTCCAGGCCCGCGGCCAGCCTGCCCAGGGACGACGTATCGGCAGTTCGGAGGGCCCGGACGGTGGTCGCCCGGGGAGCCGCTCAGCCGACCCGGTCGGGCAGCAGCCCCAAGAAGGCGAGCTTCTCCTCGATCAGTTCGCTCGGGAACGGCTTGATGATGTACTCGTGGGCTCCGGCGGCGAGGGCGCACACAACCTTCGAGTGCTCGCTCTCGGTGGTGACCATCATCAAGGTCATGTTCCGGAACTGCGGGTACTGGCGGACCGCGCGGATGAACTCCAGCCCGTTCATCACCGGCATGTTCCAGTCGACGAGGGCGATATCGGGCATGGTCCCGCCCTCGGTGAGCAGGTCGAGGGCGTCCTGGCCGTTCTCGGCCTCGTACACGTTGAACCCGAGCGGGGTGATGATGGAACGAAGGACCCGACGCATCGTGGAAGAGTCGTCGATCACGAGTGCGAGCACCGACCGGCGCCTTCCTGGCCTGCCCGTCGCACCCCGGTGAGGTGCTCCGGCGGATCCTGACTGTCGAAAAGGGACACCAGTGTCTTCGGCCGGTACCGATTCGTGCTTGAGGACCTCCCCTCAGCGGACACCGATCGGAGCAACGGTGGAAACCTTCCCAACTAGGATCATCGGGTGATCACCCGTTCGGTCGATGAGCGCCTCGTCGGATCGGTCCTTCCCGCCGGGGCGCATGCCTGCGAGAGCTTTACCGACATCCTCGACGAACCCTTGTTCCCGGAGGAGGAGGCGTCGATCGCGAAGGCGGTGGACAAACGGCGCCGGGAGTTCCGCACGGTACGCGCGTGCGCCCGCCGTGCCCTCGCCGAACTGGGGACGCCGAGGCCCCCGATGGTCCCCGGGAAGCGGGGGGCGCCGTCCTGGCCGGCAGGGATCGTCGGGTCGATGACCCACTGCGCGGGGTACCGGGCCGCCGTCGTCGCCCCGGTGACCGCCCTGGCCTCGGTGGGCATGGACGCCGAACCCGACGCCCCCCTGCCGGACGGCGTTCTGGAGACGATCTCCCTGCCCGGGGAACGGGACCGTCTCGCCGTGCTGGAGCGGGAGGACCCCGCGATCTCGTGGGGCCGGTTGCTGTTCAGCGCCAAGGAGAGCGTCTACAAGGCATGGTTTCCCCTCACGGGCCGCTGGCTCGGCTTCGAGGAGGCTGAGGTGACGATCGACCGGCCGTCCGGCCGCTTCGTGGCGGATCTCCTCGCCGAGCCCCCGGTGGTCGGCGGGATCCCGATCGCCCGGTTCCACGGGTCGTGGACGGCGGGGAAGGGACTCGTCCTCACCATGATCGGAATCCCCCGGTGAAGTCGATGGCACGGTCGGGGATCGCGGTCAGCGGACGCCGAAGATGCCCTGGGCGGGGGGCTGGCCTCCGCCGGGCTCGACCGACATCCGGTACCGCCCCGCAGGCAGGTCCGTGAGTTTCACCGAAAGCGCCTGACCATTCCCTCCGGCCGGGGCCATGAGGGCGATCAGCGGGACGGCCAGGTTCTCCTTGAGCGGTGCCAGGCGTCCGACGCCTTTGTCGCCCCAGCCGAGGGCGACCTTGTGGGACGGTTTCCAGTCCTTTCCGTCCCAGCGGGTGAGGTCGGCGGCCGCCCCGTACTCGAAGACGGTGTCCGTGGGGTTCTTCACCGTGAAGGTGAGGACCTCACCCGAGGCAACCTCGGGTGAGGTGAACACCAGATGGACGCCGCTCTGGTCGATCGGTGCCGGTGACGACCCGGCCGCGGAGCCCGGGGCAGAGGTTCCGTCGGCCTGGGCGGTGCCACCCCCGCGGAACATCAGGATGCCGATGCCGACGACGACGATCACGCCGACCGTCAGCAGGGCGAGGTGAGATTTCTTCATATCGCTACGACGCCACGGCATCACCGGACTGTTGCATCCGGCTGACGAGTGTCAGCTCGCGGTGCACAGGGCGCCGTTCAGGGAGAAATCGGTGGGCGTGGCGTTCGTTCCGGTGAAGGTCGCCTGGAACCCGAGAGTCGCGTTCGCGCCCGGGGCCAGCGTGGGGGACCAGGCCGGATTCGACACGCTCACCTCGCTCCCCGACTGGGCGGTCACGCCGTTCCAGGAATTGGTGATCTTCTGGTCTCCGGGGAAGGTCCATCTCAGGGTCCAGCCCGAGAGCGGGGAAGAAGCCGTGTTCGTCACCACGACGTTCGCGGTGAATCCCGAGGACCAGCCGTCCGTCCGGTACCGCACCGAACAGGAGGACCCCGGAACAGGACTCGTCACCGTCGGGGTGACGGTGGATGTCGGGGTGACGGTGGGCGTCGGGGTGACGGTGGGCGTCGGGGTGACGGTGGATGTCGGGGTGACGGTGGGCGTCGGGTCCGTGTACGAGAGGCCGGCGCCGTAGGCGAAAGCCCCCTGCTTGCCGTCACCGGAGTTGATCGGTTCCTGCGACGTCGTCCGGGGCCACGTCATCGGGAGCTTGCCCGTCGGCTCCTGGAGGCCGAAGAGCACGTCCGCCACGCCCTGGCCCTCGCTGCCGGGAAGCCAGGAGGCCACCAGACCCGCCCACGAGGAGGAGGTCTCAGGCAGTTCCATCGGGCGGCCCGACACGACGAGGACGACGAGGGGGACCCCGGACGCCTCAAGCCGGGACAGCGTCGCCCGGTCCGTCGCGTCGAGTGTCAGCGAGGTGCGGTCGCCCTCGCTCTCGGCGTACGGCGTCTCTCCGACCACGGCGACCGCGGCCGTGTGCGTCGAGGTGATGTCACTGCCGTCCTTACTGTACGTGACGCTTCCACCCGCGCCGATCGTGTTGCGGATGCCCTGGAGAATCGACGTCCCGGGAATGATCCGGCCGCTGGCGCCCTGCCAGCTGATGGTCCATCCGCCCGCCTGGTTACCGAGATCGTCGGCGTTCTTCCCGGCGACGAGGAGTTTCGCGTTCTTGGCGAGAGGAAGGACGTTCTTCGTGTTCTTCAGGACGACCTGCGACTGCCGGACCGCCTGCCTGGCGAGGTCGCGGTGTTCCTGGCTGCCGACCGAGGCGGTGTACGACCTGTCGGCGAGGGGATGTTCGAACAGTCCCGCCTGGACTTTCTGGGTCAGAATACGGGTGACGGCGTCGTCGACGCGGGACATCGGGATCTGTCCACTCGTCACCGCATTCTTCAGGTATCCGATGAAGACCTTGAAGTCCTGGGGGACCATCAACATGTCGAGACCGGCGTTGACGGCCGTCGCGATCTCGTTCTGGGTGAAACCCGGGGAGCCGTCGATCTGGTCGACTGCCGCCCAGTCCGAGACGAGGAAACCCTTGAACCCGACCTCCTTCTTCAGGACGTCGGTGAGCAGGTACTTGTTCGAGTGCAGTTTCGAGCCGTTCCAGCTGCTGAACGTCACCATGACCGAGCCGACACCGCGCTCGACGGCCGCCTTGAAGGGCGGAAGGTGCACGGCGCGCAGCTCGGACTCGCTGACCTGGGTGTTGCCGGCGTTGACGCCGCCCGCCGTCCCGCCGTCCCCGAGGTAGTGCTTGGCGCTCGCGAGAACCGACGCCGGTGCGTCGCCGAGCGTCGTCCCCTGGAATCCCGTGACGATCGTCGCCATCGACGAGACGAGTTCGGGGGTCTCGCCGAAGGACTCGTACGTGCGTCCCCACCGGTCGTCCCTCGCCACGCAGAGACAGGGGGCGAAGGTCCAGTTCGCGCCCGCCCCGGTGACCTCCTCGGCGACGGCCCGACCGATCCGCTGCGCGAGGGCGGGGTCACGGGTCGCCCCGAGCCCGATGTTGTGCGGGAAGATCGTGGAGCCGTAGACGTTGTTGTTCCCGTGCACGGCGTCGACGCCGTAGAGGATCGGGATGCCGAGCGGGGTGGCGAGCGCTCCGCGCTGGAAGCCGTCGATCATGTCGGCCCAGGACGCCGGGGTGTTCGTCGCGGGGCCGGATCCGCCGCCGGAGAGGACGGAGCCGAGCCGGTAGGTGGTGACATCGGCCGGGGTCGCCTCACCCCGCTCCGCCTGGACCATCTGCCCGACCTTGTCGTCGGGGGTCATCCGGGCGAGCAGGCCGGCGACGCGGGTCGCGACGTCCACGGTGGCCGCGGGGCTCGCGGAGGACGCCGGGCCCTGGGACGCCGCGGCGTCCCCACGGGTGGCGCGGGCGGCGACGGCGGTGGGCGCGGCACCGGCACCGGCCAGCAGGGTGAGGACGACGACGGCGCCGAGCCGGGCGGACCGTCGGGGGAGAAGGTGGTGGAGGGAGGTCGTGCGAGCCATGCGTTCTCCTTGCGGGATCGACGCGAGGCGGGCCGCCGTCCGCTCGCGCCGGGACACGCTCCGGATCACCGAGGGGCCGGGCCCACACCGGGTGACCGTAGGCACCATGGCGGGAGTCGTTCAATGCCCGTCTGGCGGCGGGCGGGGCCGGGGCAGGGCGCGGAACGGGGACGCCGGGGGAACGACGAGGCCAGGGGTCCGGAACTGTCGCGGAGAAGGGTGTGCTGTTCTGGTGCTGTGGGAAACCCTTTCAGACGCGGGAAGCCCCGTACCGATGGGAGAGCGATCGGTACGGGGCGCCCGGGTGAATCCGCTCGTCGCCGGGCCGGTCAGGCGCCGGGCGGGCTGGTGAGGTGATTCAGAGGATGGGCACTACAGGGATTGCGTGATCCGGACGAGGGGTCCGGAGATGCTCACAGCTTCGGGTAGGCGTTGGCGATGAGCTCACGAAGCTGGGAGGAGAACCAGGCGCCGGACACGGGGGAGTCCGCCAGGGCGCCGCTGTCGTTGTTCTGGTTGCGCGGGTTTCCGCCGTAGCTCGGGTCGCACATCTCGTCGAAGCCCTTGCCACCGGGGTTGTCCGGGCCAGTGGGGATCAGGCTGCTGGAGCCGTCGGACTCGCCCGGAGGCTTGATCCACACGTAGGCGTCGATTCCGGCGGACGGCGCGGCCTTGGGGCGTTCTCCGATGCCGGCACCGGACTGGTTGCACCAGTTGCCGGCGTGGATCCGGCGGTCGATGCGGGACTCGTCGATGTTCTTGTTCAGGTCGGTCGACGTGCTGGCCTTGGTGGGGCGCTTCGAGCCGCCCCAGCCGTTACGGCCGGTGTCGATCAGCATGCCGATCTTCGAGTTGAGGCCCGCGTTGACGAGTTCGGTCCGGAAGGCCTTGGCGAAGGTCAGTTCGTCGACGTAGGAGTTCCAGTCGATCCACTTCGACTCTCTCGCCTGCTTGCCGCCGATGGTCGCGCTGACCTTGATGTACGGCTCGCTCAGCGCGGAGTAGTTGGCGGTGTTGGTGATGAAGCCGTCGACCGTGGCCACGCCGCCGTCGGCGGACTTGGCGACCTCGGCGAACAGCGTGGCGGACTTCTTGAAGTTGTCCTCCCACCCGATCCAGCCGTGGTGCGCGGCGTCGATGTAGTTGTAGATGTTGCTGCCGATGCCGTGCAGCTTGCCCAGGGCGTAGGCGACGCCCTTCTCATAGTTGCCGTTCGCCTTCATCGTGCGGCAGTTCTCGGTCGCGCCGTCCTGGTTGTCGGCGTTGGTGACCAGGTTCGGCAGGGAGTCGATCTCGACGATGTTGACGATCCGGAGGTTCTCGTACTTCGAGTCGCTCATGATCTCGACGATCGGGTCGATGTACTCGGTCTGGTACCGGTCGATCTCGTCCGGTCCGAGTTCACCGTTGGACGCCAGGGCCGCGCAGTCACGGCCGGGGAGGTTGTAGATCACGAACTGGGCGACCTTGGCGTTCTGCTCAATGGCTGCGTCCAGGTGGCCGCGCAGGCTCATCTGGTAGCCGGAGCCCTCGGGTGCCTCGATCGCGTTGATGCTGTCCAGCCACACGCCGGTGGGCTGGTTGGCGATCTTCGAGCCGCCGTCCGCCTTCGCCTTCTCCGCCCAGGCGGGGTTGACGTAGACCTTGGCGTTCCCGGCGTACGGGTTGTCCTGATGCGCTTCGGCGGTGGCGGCTGCGGGGGCGGCGTTCGCGAAGGGCGGGCTCATGAGTAGCCCGCCACCGAGCGCGGCGACCGCTGCCGCGGTGGTTATCAGCGTGCGGTTACGGCGTCGGCTCCCAGGCCTTCGCTCGATTCTGCTCATGTGATTACTCCTGTCCACTTCCCTGAAATGCCGTTGCGCATTCGGCAGCATCGGCCAATGTGGTGCCACACCTCGCGGGAAACGGCTCGGGCAACCACATCGTTCATGGCACCGATTCCTTGGGGCGCGTTCATTCCAGCACTGAGCCAAGGTCACCGGGCCTGATGATCGGGACCGGTGGGATCGGAGTCACTTGATCTCTGGGCACCTTGGAGCGCTCACATGAGATTGCGAATAGATGTCCGTGGTGTCAACGGATGATTTCCTTGGCAAATATGATGCGATTGGAAGCATTCGCGGGTTGAGAAGCGATCAGCGAAAGAACTGGGGTGGAACGTCGAGAAGCTTGCTCGGGGGCGACAATCGATCGCGTGCCTGCTGAAACTCCTTCATGTCCGGCGGGGGGTGACCGGCCGGGCGGCTGGTCACTCATCGTGAGTGCGGGGAGGGTGCGGCCGCCTGATCTGGAGGAAGGGTGGAACTCAGCGTGATCGGCCGTCGTCCGCCGGGACGGGAGAACGTTTCGTTCGGGCGGAACGCCCGCGATTGGGGCCGCCACCGGGGTGGCCACCGGGGCCGGGTCCGGTGGCGGCCCCGCGTCGTCCGTGAACGCTTTTCACCGTCGACGTGCTGGACCACGCACCACGGACGGCGGGAACGACCTGCGGCAGCGCACCCGGACGACGTCCCGGACGACACTGTGCGACGGGCAATCACCACGTTCCCGTGGGCCGGCGACCAGAAGCCGGTCGTGGCCCCGCCGAGGGCGGGACCGGGGACCGTGAGCGACGGAACGGGAGTCGAGGATGATTCGCAGACCGAGGCTGCATCGGATGGGCGGGATCCTGGCCGCGGCCGCGGTCGCGGCCGGGACACTGGTCGGGGCGGCGGCCGCGGGTCCTCCTGCCGTCGCCGCGGCGGCGGCGGGCACCGGGACCGGATGGCTCCACACGAACGGCAGCAAGATCGTGGACAGCGCCGGGGCGACGGTGCGGCTCACGGGCATCAACTGGTTCGGCATGGAGACCGGGACGCAGACCTTCGACGGTCTGTGGGCGGGCAAGCCCGCGACGTGGACCCAGCAGCTCGACCACATGGCCTCGCTGGGCTACAACACGATCCGCGTCCCGTACACGGGATCGGCGATCACGGCGGGAGCGGTCTCCGGAGTCAACACCGACACGAACCCGGACCTGATCGGGCTCACCCCGATGCAGATCCTGGACAAGGTCGTCGACTACGCCGGGAACAAGGGGATGCGGATCATCCTCGACCGGCACCGGCCGACGATCGCGGGCCAGACCCCGCTGTGGAACGGCAACAGCGTCAGCGAGGCCAGCATGATCGCTGACTGGAAGACGATGGCCAACCACTACAAGAACAACACGACGGTCGTCGGCGCCGACCTGTTCAACGAGCCGCACGCCGAGGGGACCGATCCGAACGGCACCGGGGCGAACTGGGGCGGCGGAGGCGCGCGCGACTGGCGCCTGGCCGCCGAGCGGATCGGGAACGCGATCCTCTCCGTCCAGCCGAACTGGCTGATCATCGTCGAGGGTGTCAGCTGCGACCTGCCGAGCGGCGGCTCCCCGGACACCTGGGACAACAAGCCCGACGACCCGATGACCTGCGGCTGGTGGGGCGGGAACCTCTCCATGGCGCGGGAGTTCCCGGTGCGCCTCGATGTCCCGAACCGGCTGGTCTACTCCGCCCACGAGTACGGGATCTCCGTCTACGACCGTCAGCCCTGGTTCAAGGACGCGAACTTCCCCGCGAACCTCCCGGCGGTCTGGGACCACTTCTGGGGCTACCTGCACAAGGAGAACATCGCTCCCGTGCTCGTCGGCGAGTTCGGCTCGACCCTGCGCGACCCGATGGACGCCCAGTGGCTCAAGGCGCTGATGGCCTACATGGGTAAGGGCCCGGACGGCATGTCCTTCACCTACTGGTCGTGGAACCCAAACTCCGGTGACACCGGCGGCATCGTCAGCGACGACTGGAACACCGTCAACGAGGCCAAGCAGTCGATCCTCAGCCCGTACCTGATCCCGCCGATCGCGCGGCCCACCCCGTCGACGTCCGGGTCGAACACGACACCGACACCCTCGGGCACCTGCTCGGCGACGTTCACCCAGGTGAACTCGTTCGAGGGAGGCTTCCAGGGAGAAGTGACCGTGAAGGCGGGGACCTCCGCGATCAAGAGCTGGACCGTCACGTGGCCCCTCGACGGCGGGCAGAGCATCAGCCAGCTGTGGAACGGCACCCTGACGACGTCCGGGACGCAGGCGACGGTGAAGAGCCTCGCCTGGAACGGCGCTCTCAAGGCCGGCGCGTCGACCGCCTTCGGGTTCAGCGCCAGCGGTACAGCGGGGACGCCGGTCCTCGCCTGCGCCGCGGCCTGACGGGACCGTCCCGCCACCGACGCGTTCCGTCGGCTGTTTCCGACCCGACCGGGTCGGAAACAGCCGACGGAACGCGGCGTGCGCCTCAGGCCAGGATGTCGAACTGGTGGAGCCGTTTGCGGTCCTTCTTGGTGGCCGAGGCCTGCAGAGAGAGAAGCTCGGCGTAGATGCCGCCGGTGGCAGCGAGTTCGTCGGGCGTTCCGATCTCGTCGACGCGTCCGTCCTTGATGGTCACGATGCGATCGACGGAGGAGATCGTCGAGAGCCGGTGAGCGATGATCAGCGTGGTTCGACCGGCCATCAGCCGGTCGAGACCCTGCTGGACCAGGCGTTCGGACTTGGAGTCAAGCGAACTGGTGGCCTCGTCCAGGATCAGAATGGGCGCGTTCTTCAGGATCGCCCGGGCCACGGCGATGCGTTGCTTCTGCCCTCCGGAGAGTTTGATTCCCCGCTCCCCGATCTCGGAGTCATACCCTGCGGCGAACCGTTCGATGAACCCGTGGGCGTTGGCCGAGTGCGCGGCCTCGATCACCTGCTCCGGAGTGGCCTCGGGCGCGCCGTAGGCGATGTTCTCGCGGATCGTCCCGGAGAACAGAGACGGATCCTGGAAGACGACCCCCACCCGTGAGCGCACCCCGTCGAGGCTGAGGTCGTCAAGGCTGGCCCCGTCGATACTGATCATCCCCGAATCCGGTGCGTACAGGCCCAGCAACAGACTGACCAAGGTGGTCTTCCCGCCGCCGCTCTCGCCCACAATCGCGACCCGCTCGCCGGGAGCGATGGAGAAGGTGACGTCGCACAGCACGTTCCCGCCCCCCTCGTACCCGAAGCACACGGACTTGAAGTCCACCCCCGCGGAACCATCGGTGTGGGCAGCCGCCGCGGGTACCGGGGGAAGTTCCTCCCGTTCGCTGGGTTCAGCCATGACGGCGAAGTAGTCCCGGCTGCCGGCCATGGCCTTCTGGGAGGCGTCCACGATGAAACTCATCGCGAACACGGGCTGGCGCGCCAGATTGACCAGTTGGATCAGCAGCACCATCACTCCGACGGTGAAAGCGCCCTTGGCCGTCTGCGTGAAGATGACCGCGAAGATCCCGAAAAAGATCAGGTTCAGTACGCCCCGCCGGGCGATGTCCATCAAGTGCCAGAACCGTGACTGCGTACGCGTCGTCTGGATCGTTGTGCGGTAGCGGTTGCCGAAGACGTCGAGTTCGCGGCGCTCCTGCACGAAGCTCTTGACCACCCGGATCTGCCCGATGACTTCGGCGAACCGCCCGCCGGCGATGTCGAACTCGCGATTCTTCTCCGCCTCCAACCGCTGCCATCTGGCGCTGGTGATCGTCGTCAGCCACATGAACAGGGGATAGATCACCGCCAGGAGCACCGCGATCGGCCACGAGTAGAAGGCGGTGATCGCCAGCGAGGCCAGGAGCGTCAGCACCATCTGGAAGAAGTTGTTCGCGAAGACGTTGAGGAAGTTGGTGATCTCTGTGATCGACCGGGTGAGCCGGTTGATCACCGTCCCGGTCAGTTCGTTGTCGAAGTAGCGTTGAGGCAGGGACAGCAACTTGGCGTAGTACCGGTCCGACAGCGTCGAGCGCAGCCTCACCGTCATGACGTCGCCGACGTACCCGCCGACGTTGGTGAGCACCGTGTTGGCCACCTCTGCCCCGAGCAGAGCCACCGCGAGCCAGACGACCGGGGACAGATCCACGTTCTGTCCCCCCGCGCCGCCCACCACGATGTCGGTGGCCATCTTGATGATCAGGGGGGTCAGCAGGTTGGTTCCGGCAACGGCCAGCGACGTCACGACGATCGTCAGGTAGTACGGCCACAGGTGCCTGGCCACACCCATAATCCGGATCAGATCTCGCACGGCTCGCCGACCTCCTGGTGTTCCTCGTGGATGTCCACCGACTACGCGGCACCAGAAAGTATGTGCCGGTGCCGGTCACCAGCGCGTTCCGTCGGCTGTTTCCGACATGATCGTGTCCGAAACAGCCGACGGAACCTGCTGATCTACCGGCGGCGCAGGGCGAAGACTCCCCAGCCGAGGTAGGGGCGCTGGTAGCGGGTGTGCATGAGCTGGGACGACGTGAGCTCAGCCCGGATCGTCGGGCTCAACTCGTCGTCCGGGTGCTCGTCGAGCCACTCGCGCATCGCCATCCAGCCCTCCGCGATGTACCGGTCCCAGCCCGCCTCGTCGGCGAGAACCATCTCGACGAGGTCCCACCCGAGGGCGTGGAATCGTTCGACGAGGTCCGGCAGGACGGCGTAGTCCGTGTTGATGCTCGCGTCGATGTCCCCCAGGCATCCCTTGACGATCTCGGGGGTCGGCGGCGTGCGCCAGTAGGGCTCTCCGACGAGGACCGTCCCGCCGGGGCGCAGGCTGCGCTCCAGCAAGGCGATCGTCCCGGTGAGCCCGCCGCCGATCCAGGCAGCCCCGACGCAGGCCGCGACGTCCACCGGCTGCTCGCTGACATAGCCGCCCGCGTCGCCGTGGACGAACGAGACCCGATCCGTCACGCCGAGCTCGGCGGCCCGGGCCCGGGCGTCGTCGAGGAACTCGGCGCACAGGTCCACGCCGACCCCGGTGATCCGGTGGTCACGTGCCCAGGTGCCGAGCATCTCGCCCTTGCCGCAGGCGAGATCGAGGACGCGGGAGTCCGACGGCAGGCGCAGGGCCGACCCGAGGGTGGCCAGTTGCTCCGCGGTCAGCGGATTGACTATGCGGTGATTACGTTCCGCAATGACGAACTTGCGTAGATCCACGATGAACCGTCCTTGTCCGGTTGAGGTAGTGGCCGGGAGAGGGACCGTCAGCCCCGGAGAGGGGGGCGACGGCCCCCGGGACAGACACCGTGGTCCTGCACATACGTCATCAGCCTCTCGACGGAGGAGCCCGCCGGGCTGCTCGCCGACGGACGGGACCCGACGCTAGCCGGGTCCCGTCCGTGCCGTCGACGTCATTTTCCGCCGGCGAGGACCTTTCGGAGGGTCGCGACCGCGGGCTTGGGACGCAGACGGGTGTCCCACAGCAGCTCGTCCCCGGGTTCGAGCGGGTAGGAGCGGTCCGAGGCCGTCGAGCCGTAGCGGTCCGTGATCCCCCAGCTCGTGTACGAGGAGCAGGTCGGTTCCTTCAGACACGCCGTCAGCACGGCCTCGTACTGGCGGGCCTGCACGGTGGCGTTCTCCCCGTGGACGTCGATCTCGGAGACCCGCGAGGACAGCGCGAGGAGAGCGTCCCAGCGCTCGCCGTCCTGCTCCAGGCCGTAGTCGTTGAGGTAGAGCTTGGCGGCCGGGTCGGCGGCACGCGCGGCCCGGAAGGCGTCGCCGATGTACGACTCGCCCATCGCCTTCGCCCACAGGTGCTGGCGCAGGCCTGCCCGCGTGGCGTAGTCCTCGTCCTCGTCCGACAGCGGCTCGTTGACGACGTCCCACTCGGCGACGCGCCCGGCGTAGTGCCGCGCGACGGTGCCGACGTGGTCGGTCAACATCGAGAACTGGCCGACGGCGAGCGCCCGGTAACCGGCGTCGGCCAGCAGCGGGGCGGGGGACATCGCCGCGCCGATCGGGAGCCTGCGCGTGGCCGACGCAGCCACGGCCCGCAGCCCGTCCGCGGGGCGCTCGCCGACCTTCAGGGACGGCGGCCCGACCGCGTTCGCGTGTCCGCCGCCGATGCCCTGGGCGGTCAGGTCGGTGAGGGTCCAGCTCGCCCCGACGGGGGCGGCGTCCGCGCCGAGGTGGACGGTGCCGTCCGGGAAGACACCCGGGTCGGCGAAGGACACCGTGGCAGAGCCCATCCAGACCGTGATCGTGCGGCCCTTCCGTTCGACGATCACATTGGAGGCCGTGCCGGGGGACACGGTGACGGTGCGGTCGACGCGGGCACGTGAGGAGGCGTCCGTCCAGGCAGTCACCCGTAGCGTGCGATCACTGACGGTCAGGTCGAGTTCCTGGCGGTGCTGGCGCCACTCGTCGTAGACCACGGGGACCCTGCCGAGGAGGGACAGCGTCGCGGTGACACCCGCCGGGCGGGTGAGGGCGGCGGTGATCCGTACGTCCCCGGAGACCGCGAGATGGCTGCCGCCGAGGTTGACCGGGGGATGGGCGTCCCCGCCGGTCCCGTCGAGCTGGGTGATCTTCCGTCCGAGGCCGGTGATCCGCAGTCCGTCACTCCTGAGCGTGCTTCCGGCCAGGTACTTCCAGGCATCCTTCGGCCCGGGCACGAGGCTGGCCGCCGAGGTCGTGCCCGCCGCGCCGGCGTCGGAGAGGGCGGTTCCCGCCGTGCCGGACGGCCGGGGTCCGGCGTCCGCCGTCACCCCCCAGGTGACGATCGTCGTGGCGGCGACGAGGCCGGCGCCGACAGCCTTGATCCAACGCATTCAGGTGTTTCCCTTCGGCCGTGAGATCGACGATGATCGAGTTCTGGAGGAGTCTGCCCCCCGTGACATGAAGACCTCGTGAAGAGCCGTTGAGGACGGCCGCGGTGACGAAGCGTTATCGTCGCCGCGTGCGGGTGCTGGTGGTGGACGACGACGCCGAGCTGATCCACTCGGTGGCCAGGGGGCTTCGGGACGGCGGTTTCGTGCTCGACCGGATGCTGCCGGACGGCGACTCCCTGCCCGAGCTGGCCCGGCGCCGGGCGGCGGGATGCCGGGTCCCGACCCTGTTCCTCACCGCGCGGGACGCGATCGACGACCGGGTCGACGGTTTCGGCGCCGGGGCCGACGACTACCTGGTCAAACCGTTCGCCCTCGCCGAGCTCGTCGCACGGGTGCGGGCCCTCAGCCGCCGGGGCGAGGCCGTCGTCCCCCCGGTGCTGCGGTGCGGCGACCTGGAGCTGGATCTCGCCCGCCGTCAGGTGCGGCGCGACGGCGTCCTGTTTCCCCTCGCCCGCAAGGAGATGGCGGTCCTGGAGATCCTGCTGAGCCGGGCCGGGACCGTCGTCGCCCGAAGCGACCTCGTCGAGAGCTGCTGGGACGAGATGTCCGAGCCGATGTCGAACGTGGTCGACGTCCTGGTCCTCGACGACACGAACCGCTCCCGCGTCGAGGAAGACGAGGCACTGCGCCGCCTCACCGTCGCGATGGCGACGATGTACACCGAGGACGACACGGAACTCCACCTGGAGGAG
>JAUPKQ010000149.1 GCA_030837345.1 Actinomycetota bacterium
GGGTGGATGGCCGGCAAGGCGGAGGAGGGAGGCGCCCTGGTGTTGGGCGTCGACCGACGACAACGCAGCCGGACGCCGCCCGGTCGTCGCGAGCCGAACCGCCCTATTGCCGGTCGCTCTAAGCCGTCGGCCGCCTCCATCGGTACCCCGCCCGGCCGATGCCGTGAGTGACTGATCACGTGCGGTGAGTCGGGATCGATCGGATTCGGGCGGTTGATCACTCGTTGGGCGATACTCGTGTCCCATGCAGGACCCACCCTCGTCCCCCGACCCGACCCAGATCGACGTCCAAGCCCGCCAGGGCAGGCGACTGCGTGTCTGGGCGATGGTCGTCCTCGTGCCGGTGGCGGTGATCGGCGCGGCACTGAGTTTCCGCAGTCTCTACCTCGCCGCCGTCCCGGTGTTCGGCACCCGGCTGGCCCTCGGTTTCCCGCTGCTGGTGGACTTCCTCATCCTCGGCGCGAGCCTCCAGTACGTCGCCGGCGCCAAGGTCGGCCGCCCCCGCGCGGGCTGGCGATGGACGGCGCACGCGGGCGTGGCGGGCACGTTGTTCCTCAACGCGATGGCCGCCAACACGCTGCGGGAAGTTCCGTGGCACGTCACCGCGCCCGCCGTCTGGTCCGTTCTCGTCGAGTTGTCCGCACGGGAGGTGCTGGGGCAGTGGCGCGCCATCCACGCCCCCGCCGGTGACCGCATCCCGCTACGCCTCTGGCTCACCGCCCCCCTGGAGTCGGGGCGCACCTGGCTGCGGATCGCCCGCCGCGTCGACGGTGAGCACGCAGCCGCCCGCCTCGACGTCGGTGTCCACGCGGCTGCCGTCGAGGCCCTGAAACTCGCCCTTCCCCAACGCCGCGCCCGCCGGGTCCGCCGCATCCTGCAACGGCAGTTGCGGGCGGGCAGCCTTCCGCCGTCCGCCATCCTCGGGCCGCTCGGCTGGATGGACGCCGACGAGGCGCTCGCCGAGATCACCCCCCACGCCGTCCTCCGTGCCGCGCTCCGTGACACGCTGCGCGGGAACGAGGACGCCGGTCAGCTCCCCGCCGGTCAGCTCCCCGCCGGTCAGCTCCCCGCCGGTCAGCTCGCCGCCGGTCAGCTCGCCGCCGGTCAGCTCGCAGCCGGTCAGCTCGCAGCCCGGCAGATCACCGCCGGGTCCGCGTCCGGAACCCTCTCCGTCGCTCCTGTTCCCCTCGCTCCCAACGGGGCCGTCGCTCCCAACGGGGTCCTCATCGGGCAGGGCCCCCTCGGCGCAGACTCCACGACCGAGGTGGCTCCGACCTTTCGGGAGGCGGTCGAGGCTGATCCGTTTCCGGTGACCGGACCCGAGACCCGTCCCGCCCCCGTCCAGCAGAACCCCGTCCAGCAGGATCCCGTCCAGCAGGATCCCGTCCAGCAGGACCGCTCCGGCGCCGAGCGCGCCCGCACCGAACGGGCCCGTACCGAACGCGCCCGGGTGGAAGGCACGCGTCAGCAACGGCAGGCCCGCCAGATCCGGGAGGCCGTCGAAGAGGCCGTCGAGGTCGTGGTGGACGCCGACTCGGTCAGCACGGGGGATCGGTTCGCCGATGCCGTTGAGATCGTCCGGGTCCATGAGTCGATCACCTCGCCGCAGCTCGCCACCCAGTTGCGCGGCCTGGGGTGGGAGCTGAGCGACAGGACGGCGGGGCGCATCCTCTCGGATGTCCGGGCCCATCTCCTCCGCCTGGACCCCTGGGCCCTGCCCATGCCGTGATCGCCTCCACCCCGCGATGATCGCCCCCATCCCAGCCGTGATGCCCCTACCCCAGCCGTGACGCTCCTTCGTCTACTGGGTCTTTCCGCGCAACGGTTTGTGACCATTTGTACTGGCTGAGGGTGATTGCGGCGTGCCAGGCCTCCGTCCGGACGGTCCGGACCCGTTGTGCCTGGCCATCGATGTGTGCCTGGTCATCCAATGGGAATCAGTGTGTGCAATCACTGTCGTGATAGCGACAGCAATTGCACACACTGAATCCTCGATGGTGGGATGGCGGGTCGGTCACCCGGTATCAGCATGAGAGGCATGATTCTGGTAAGTGGCCGGGGGCCCGGTCCTTTGATCATCGCTTCGCCCCAGGTTCCGAACCGCATGATCATGAACCTCAATTCCGCAACGCCATCAACCGTTACGGGGGAAAGCTCGTCGTCGTCACCCAGGTTCGCGATTATTGGTCGGCAGGGCGAACCTGGCCGCCACGAGCGGTCCGGCACCATCAATGCTGTGATCACTTTGACCCCGGCGTCCCGGGCGCAAGCCCACTTGGCCGCCCAGCGGTCCGCTTGGCCGCCCAACGCGCTGTCCGCTCGGATCCCGGACCGGCTCGATCGGCGCGAAAGGTTCGCCCGCTGGGGCGGGGTCAGGCAGCGGGTCGACACGCCGTCCGGGGTGGTCGATCGGATCCTGAAGTGCGTAGTGATGGTGTTGATCCGTTGGGGGATAGGTGTCGTATATCGGCACCTACCTTCCACGGGATCAACGCCATCACTACACACTTGAGGCTCTTCCTCCTGGGTGGCCGATGGGCCCCGAGGTGTGATCGTCCGGATGGGAAGAACTGCGTGGCCACCGCGCCCTTCGAGATTGACTCACCACAGTCAACGCCGATTGATCCGCTGTAGGTGAATCAGTGTGTGCAATGACTGTCGTGATAGCGACAGCAATTGCACACACTGAATCCTCGATGGTGGGATGGCGGGTCGGTCACCCGGTAACAGCATGACGGGCGAGGCCCCAACGCCAGGCTGATCTACGGGATCGGACGTCCCCCGAGAACAACGACGTCGGCGGGCACCCCAGAGCCCTTGTCACACCTCGTGGCGTCGCCAAGGGTCCGGATGACTGATCTGCGATGCTCCCCCACCCGGAGCATTGCAGATCAGCGAGGCGACATCACCGTCTCCCCGGGCTGTCCGGGCAGGGGGCAGCCGGGGCAGGGGGCAACCGAAGATGAGCGGCGGGGACACGTCGGGCGGTCTGGCCTCACGGTGGCACCGCGCCGTGACCCCCCAAGTTGTCGATCATCGCCCGGATGCCGGGGCTCGCGGGGACCGGGGGCGGGACGTGATCGGGGGATCGGCGGGGACACTTGTAAGGTGAGGGTTCATGGATGCGGTGCGGGTGCTGTACCTCGGAGGCCTTGAGCGGAGCGGTACGACGCTCGTTGAGCGAGCGATCGGCGAGTTGCCGGGGGTCGTACCCGCGGGCGAGGTCGTGCACCTGTGGCAGCGCGGTCTGCGGGACGGCGAGCGCTGCGCCTGCGGGGAGCCGTTCGGGCGGTGCCCGTTCTGGGAGGCTGTGGGCGAACGTGCCTTCGGCGGCTGGCGCAACGTCAACGCCGAGCGGATGCTCGAACTGGCTCACGTCGTGGACCGCACCCGGTTCCTCCCCGGTCTGGCCCTGCGCCACTGGGCGGATCGCCACCGCCTCCAGATGCGCGAGTACACCGGTTACTACGTGCGGCTCTACCGTGCGGTGCGGGACGAAACGGGTTCCCAGGTCGTTCTCGACGCCTCGATGCAGGCGTCCCTCGCGTACTGCCTCAGCCACGATCCAGAGATCGACGTGCGGGTGCTGCACGTTGTCCGGGACAGCCGGGCGGTTGCCCAAGCGTGGGCGGAGCAGGCCGGAGGCGTCACGGAGGGCGGCGGGACACCGCACTTCTCCCCGGGCCGGACGGCGATGCTGTGGAACGCGCACAACGCCGCCTTCTCGGTCCTCGAACCGGGGACCAGCCGGGCCCAGGTGATGCGGGTGCAGTACGAGAATTTCGTCGCCGATCCCGTCGACACGATCCGGGCGGTCGCCCGTTTCGCGGGCCTGACGCTTCAGCCGGGCGATCTGGAGTACCTCAGCAGCAGCTCGGTGCGGGTCGGGCCCTGCCACAGTGCGGCGGGCGACGCGACGCGTTTTCGTACCGGTGAGCTCGCCATCGGCCAGGATGATGCCTGGCGGACCGTGATGCCGGACGCGCAGCGGCGCCTCGTCGGCGCCCTGACCGCGCCACTCCTCGTCGGCTACGGCTACCCGGTCGACTGACGCCGGGCCGGCCGAC
>JAUPKQ010000150.1 GCA_030837345.1 Actinomycetota bacterium
CCGGGCCGGTGCTCACGAAGCCGCCCGCGCCCGCGGGGTTCGAGCCGCAGCCTCCGCCGATCCCCGCGCAGGCAGCGCCGCCCCCGATCGAGCAGATCGTGACGCAGCAGCCGGTGATGCAGCAGCCGGTGATGCAGCAGCCGGTGATGCAGGATCAGGGCCTGCTGCCCGGGCGTATGCCGGGGGCCAGGGTGGACTGGGCCTCGGTGCCCCGCGTCAATCTGCTGCCCCAGGAGATCACCGACAAGCGTCGGTTCCGCCACATCCAGCGGGTCCTCCTGGGTGTCATCGGGCTCGTGCTCCTGCTGTGCGGCCTGTTGACGACGTGGGAGCAGTCGAGGGTCACCCAGGCCCGGGACGAGCTGGAACTGATCCAGAACGAGGCGGTGGACCTCGAACGGCAGCAGGCGAAGTTCGCCGAGGTGCCGAAGGTGTCGGCCCAGCTCGACGCGGCGCGGCTGGCGCGTGAGCAGGCACTCGGTGGCGACGTCCTGTGGTTCCGTTTCCTCACGGACCTGGCGGTCAACACCCCGCCGGGGACCGTGCTGTCCTCGGTGACGATCGAGATGAGCGGGAGTGCGACGCCGACGCGCCCCGCGACCGGTGATCCCTTCGCCCCGCCCGGTCTGGGCAGCGTGAAGGTGGTCGGGCAGGCGGGTGAGTTCACGGACGTCGCCTCCTGGCTCGACTCCGTGGGCAAGGTCAACGGACTGAGCGGGACGCTGCTGGAATCCGCGGCCCGTGGCGGTGACACGAGCGCCGACCCCGGCATCCAGATCAGTTATTCGGGGGCGGCCGTGGTGACGCCTGCCGCCCTCTCCCACCGCTATGACCGGAAGGCGGGCTGAGATGGACATCGTGCGAGGCCGGACGGCCCGGTGGGTGGGCGGGGCGATCGCGATCTGTCTCGTCCTGGTGGCGGTGAACTGGTTCGGGCTCATGGCCCCCCGGCGGAGTGAGGTGGCCGATCTCCAGGACCGGACCACCTCGGTCTCCGGTGCCAACTCCTCCCTGAGGACCCGGATCGAGCAGCTGCGGGCCGAGTACGCCGATCTGCCGCGCACCCGGCAGCGCCTGGCCGAGATCCGCCGCCAGATGCCCGCCGGGACCGACATGTCCGCCCTGGTGCGGGCCGTCGACTCCCTCGCGACCCGGGCCGGGGTGGAACTGGTGAGCTTCACCCCGAGCGTCGCCAAGCCTCTGGCGTCGCAGGGTGCGGCGGGAGCCTCGGGGAAGGCGTCCGTCGCGGCGGGCCTGATCTCCGTCCCGGTGTCGGTCGTCGTCGCGGGCGACTACTTCCAGGCGGTGGCGTTCCTGCGGGACCTCCAGACCGGGCTTCCCCGGGCCTTCCTCGTCAGCGGGCTGCAGATCGACAAGGCGGCCGTGGCGGGGGAGGAGGGGGAGAAGGTGCAGGTGAGCATCAGTGGCCAGGTCTACTGCCTCGTCGACCCGGCCACCGTGGCGACGGGGTCCCCGGGCTCCGCGGTGTCCCCGGGGTCGTCCACCGGTCCTTCCACCGGGTCGTCCGCCGGGTCGACGGAGTCGGTGCCGGTCCCCGCCGGGTCGTCCACCGCACCGGCCGCCGGGACGACGCCGAAGGCCGGCACGTCGCAGCCGGCTCCCGCCGCGGCACGGGTGACGGGCCCGGCCGCCGTCCCCGGAGGTGCCCCGTGGTGACCCTCGACCGTCCCGCGACGGTGGGACCGTCCGGACCCGTGCGCAAGGTGCCGGCGGGGGGCGGGTCGTGGATCCGGGCCCACGGGGCGCTGTCCGCCCTCGTCGGCGTCGTTCTGCTCACCGCCTCCGCCGGGGGCGCGTACCTGCTGACGTCCTCCTCCGAGGAACCGGCGGGCACCGTCGTCCCCCCGGTCCGCCCGAAGAGCACCTCGTCGGCGTCGGGCGGTGCCTCTTCGACGGCCTCCGGGGGCGCGACGGCGTCCTCCGGGGGGACGACGGCGTCCTCCGGGGCGGCTGGATCCCCGGGCGCCGCGACCGGCCGCAACCCCTTCGGCGTCGTCGGCGGTACGACGGGCGCGACGCCAACCACCGCCTCGACCGGGGCCCCGGCCGACACGGGACCGACCGCCATGATCCCGCCCGGCGCGACCAGCACTCTCGAGATCACCGTCACGCGGAACGCCACGACGACGGTGACGACGTCCTCCACCGCGCTCTTCCTCGGCCTGTACGGCTGGAGCTCAGGCGGCCTGCCCACCTTCGTCGTCAACGAGACGACCTACACGGCCGTCGCGGTCGGGGCGACCTTCGGCGGCTCCTTGGTCTACGTCGGCAAGACGGTCAACAGCAGCGGAACCCAGTGCGCGACCGTCACCTACGGGGGCAGCCCCCGGAGCGTCTGCGAGGGCAGCGTCGTCCGCCTGCGCTGACGGCGCCTAACCGGCGACGGCGGCCTGGCCGGGGACGGCGGCCTGGCCGGGGACATGGCAGGATCGGGGACATGCTCCGCTGGCTGACCGCAGGTGAATCGCACGGCCCGGCTCTCGTCGGCGTCCTCGAGGGGATGCCCGCGGGCGTCCGGCTGACGGGCGACGACGTCCGTGTGGCCCTCGCTCGCCGCCGCCTCGGCCACGGCCGGGGCGCCCGCATGGCGTTCGAGCAGGACGCCGTGCGTCTCGTCGGCGGTGTCCGGCACGGGCTCACCCAAGGGGGCCCGATCGCGATCGAGATCGGCAACAGCGAGTGGCCCAAGTGGGAGACGGTGATGGCCGCCGGACCCGTCGACCCCGACGTCCTCGCCGGCCAGGCCCGAGGCGTCCCGCTGACCCGCCCGCGTCCCGGGCACGCCGACCTCGTCGGCATGCAGAAGTACGGGTTCGACGACGCCCGTCCCGTCCTGGAGCGCGCCTCGGCCCGGGAGACGGCCGCCCGTGTCGCGCTGGGCGTGGCCGCGGCGGCGTTCCTCGACCAGGCCGCCGGCGTGCGGCTCGTCAGCCACACCGTGGCCATCGGCGTGGTGGCCGTCCCCGACGGCGCCGCCGTGCCCCGGCCCGGGGATGTCGAGGCGCTGGACGCCGACCCGGTCCGCTGCTTCGACACCGTGACGAGCACCGCGATGGTCGCCGAGATCGACGCCTGCCGCCGTGACGGCGACACCGTCGGCGGCGTGGTCGAGGTCCTCGCCTACGGCCTGCCGCCGGGCCTCGGCAGCCACGTCCACTGGGACCGCCGTCTCGACGCCCGCCTCGCCGGTGCCCTGATGGGTATTCAGGCGATCAAGGGCGTGGCGGTCGGCGACGGGTTCGCCACGGCGACCCGGCGGGGCTCCGTCGCCCACGACGAGATCGAACGCGGTCCGGACGGCCTCCTGCACCGCCGCACCGGCCGCGCGGGCGGCACCGAGGGCGGCATGTCGACCGGTGAGGTCCTGCGCGTCCGGGCCGCGATGAAGCCGATCGCGACCGTCCCGAGGGCCCTGGACACCGTCGACGTCGTCACCGGTGAGCCCGCGGTCGCCATCGACCAGCGCTCGGATGTCTGCGCGGTCCCGGCGGCCGGCGTGGTCGCCGAGGCGATGGTCGCCCTCGTGCTCGCCGACGCGGTGCTGGAGAAGTTCGGCGGGGACGCCGTCACCGAGACCGCCCGGAACGTGCGGGCCTACCTGGACGCCGTCCCGGAGCGGCGGCGGAGCGGGTCGTGAGCCCGCGCGTCGTCGTCGTCGGCCCGCCCGGCGCCGGGAAGTCGACGGTGGCCGCGCTGATCGCCACCCGCCTGGGCGAAGGCGTGCGCGACACGGACGCCGACGTCGAGCGGACGGCGGGCCGGACCATCTCGGAGATCTTCGTCGAGGACGGCGAACCGGTCTTCCGCGAGCTGGAGCGCCGGGCCGTCCTCGCGGCGCTCGCCGGGCACGACGGGGTTCTCGCCCTCGGCGGCGGAGCGGTGATGGACCCGGGTGTCGAGGCCGCGCTCGCCGGGCACCTGGTGGTCTTCCTCGACGTCCTGATCGCGGACGCGGCCCGGCGCGTCGGGTTCAACCGTGACCGTCCGCTGCTCGTCGGCAATCCCCGGGCTCAGTGGAACCGTCTGATGGAGGTCCGCCGTCCCGTGTACTCCCGGGTGGCGACCGTGACCGTGGCGACCGACGGGCGCACGCCCGACGAGGTCGCCGACGAGGTGATCGAGGCGCTGCGCCTCGCGCCGGGAGGAGCACCTGCCGTGACAGCACCACAGCCGCACCTGATCCGGGTCGGGACGGGGTCGCCGGGCGACCCCGCCGGCCCCGACTCCTACGACGTCGTCGTCGGCCGCGGGCTCACCGGCCTCCTGCCGGACCTCCTGCCCGGCCTGCTGCCCGGTGCCCGGCGGGTGCTCGTCGTCCACGCGGCACCCCTGCGCGCCGCGGCCGAGGATCTTCGGGCCGTGCTGGCGTCCGGCGGCGCCGAGGTCTGTGTCACCGAGGTGCCGGACGCCGAGGCGGGCAAGACCGCCGCCGTCGCGGCCCGGTGCTGGCAGCTGCTCGGCCGGGCGGGGTTCACCCGGTCGGACGCCGTCGTCGGTGTCGGCGGGGGAGCGGTGACCGATCTCGCGGGGTTCGTCGCGGCGACCTGGCTGCGCGGCGTCCGGGTCGTGCAGGTGCCGACGACGTTGCTGGCGATGGTCGACGCGGCGGTCGGCGGGAAGACCGGGATCAACACCGACGAGGGCAAGAACCTCGTCGGGGCGTTCCACCCGCCGGCGGGCGTCCTGTGTGACCTCGGCACCCTCGCGACGCTGCCGGAACGGGATCTCGTGTCGGGTCTCGCCGAGGTGGTCAAGACCGGGTTCATCGCCGACCCGCGGATCCTCGAACTCACCGGGGACTCTGGCGCCCGCGACCAGCGGTCCCCCGTCCTGCGTGAACTCGTCGAGCGGTCCGTCGCCGTCAAGGCCCGCGTCGTCACCGAGGATCTCAAGGAGTCGTCGCTGCGGGAGATCCTCAACTACGGCCACACCTTCGCCCACGCCATCGAACAGGTGGAGAACTTCACCTGGCGCCACGGGGACGCCGTCGCCGTCGGCATGGTCTTCGCGGCGGAACTCGGGCGGCTCTCGGGCCGCACCTCTCCCGGCCTCGTCGAGCGCCACCGGACGGCGCTGGCCGGGCTGGGGCTGCCGGTCAGCTACCGCGGAGCGGACTGGGACACCCTCCTCGCGGCGATGCGCCGGGACAAGAAGACCCGGGGCGACCTGCTGCGGTTCGTCGTGCTGGAGGACGTCGGCCGTCCGGTGCGCCTGGAAGGTCCCGACGAGTCGTGGCTGGAGGCCGCGTACGCCGCGGTGTCGTCCTGAGCCGGTCCGGCCGCTGACGCCGGACCGGGGGATCGCTTCGCGGTCGGGGCTGGCGGCCTCGCCCCGGTAGCATGGCCGCCGATCCTTGGACGACGACGTGGGCAGTACACGCCCCCCGGACGGCAGACGAAGGCAGAACACGTGGCAACGACGAACGACCTGAAGAACGGGCTGGTTCTCAACCTCGACGGGCAGCTGTGGGCCGTCGTGGAGTTCCAGCACGTCAAGCCCGGAAAGGGCGGCGCCTTCGTGCGCACCAAGCTCAAGAACGTGTTGTCTGGCAAGGTGGTGGACAAGACCTTCAACGCGGGCACCAAGGTCGACACGGCGACGGTCGACAAGCGCGACATGCAGTACCTGTACAAGGACGGAACCGACTTCGTCTTCATGGACAGCCAGACGTACGACCAGCTGCACGTCTCGTCGGAGACGGTCGGGCAGGCGGCGAACTTCCTCCTGGAGAACCAGGAGGCGATCGTCGCGATGCACGAGGGTACCCCGCTCTACATCGAGCTGCCGACGTCCGTCGTGCTGGAGATCACCTACACCGAGCCCGGCCTGCAGGGCGACCGGTCGACCGGGGGCACCAAGCCGGCGACCGTCGAGACGGGGTACGAGATCTCGGTCCCCCTCTTCCTGGAGACCGGCACCAAGGTCAAGATCGACACCCGTTCGGGCGACTACCTGGGGCGCGTGAACTGACCCGTGGGGGCTCGCAGCAAGGCCAGGAAGCGGGCGCTGGACATCCTGTTCGAGGCGGACCAACGCGCTCTCGAACCGCTGGCGCTGCTGGCGGAGCGGCGCCCCGTCGCGCACCCGCCGATCTCGGACTACGCGGTGGAGATCATCGAGGGCGTGGTCGCCCGGCGGGAGCGGATCGACGAGCTGCTGAGCACGTATGCCCAGGGCTGGACGCTCGACCGCATGCCCGGCGTCGACCGGGCCGTCCTGCGCATCGGGGCGTGGGAACTGCTCTTCAATGACGACGTGCCCGACGCCGTCGCGATCGACGAGGCGGTGGAGCTCGCCCGGCTGTTGTCGACCGACGAGTCGCCGTCGTTCGTCAACGGTCTGCTCGCCCGGCTGCTGGAGGTCAAACCCAGCGTCGTGTGAGGTACGCGGGTAGGTTCCCCTGATCAGCTGCCCGGCGGGGCCTCAGGCCTCGCCGCACGGCTGATCAGGGGAGACGGCGGAACGGTCAGTCCTCGGCTGCCACCGCGCGGCGCGCGTCGGCGTTGAGAACTCCCCAGGCGATGAGCTGCTCGGCCAGGACGGCCGGCGGAACATCGTAGATCACGGCAAGGGTCCGCAGATCGTCCGTGCGGATCGACAGGACCTTGCCGTTGTAGTCACCGCGCTGTCCCTGAATCGTCGCGGCGTAGCGAGCGAGTGGTCCCGCCTTCTCGGCCGGAACGGACTGGAGCCGTTCGAGGTCGAGAACCAGCTTCGGTGGGGGTTCGCTGCTGCCGGTCGGAGCGGCATCAGGAAGGAGCGCCTGAACGGGTACACCGTAGAAGTCCGCGAGCTCGGCGAGTCGCTGGACCGTGACGGCACGGTCGCCGCGCTCGTAGGAGCCGACCACGACCGCCTTCCAGCGGCCCTCGGACTTCTCCTCCACACCGTGCAGGGAAAGACCCTGTTGAGTGCGGATCGCGCGGAGTCGGGCGCCCAGCGCCCGTGCGTAATCGGAGGCCATGTGCTGATGGTCACGGAGCGTTACGTCGTTCGTCAAGCAGGATCGCCGAATCCGTCCTGATCAATTCTTAAACGACGTCCTGATTGACCCTGTTTGTGTGGATTGATGCACGGCCGAATGGGGGATGGATGGGTCGGGGGGTAGGACCCTGTCCACCGGTGACTCGCTCCGTTGCGGGGTGTGGCGATGGCGGCGGAACGTAGGCAGCCCCCCTGGGACGTGGTTCCGGACGGTAATGCCGATCTTTTAGTCGGAGATCCTTCCGAAATCTCGGTCTCCTGAGTGACCGGGATCCGGGCGGGGTACCCGCCGTGCCGCGAGGCCCCCCTGGTAGCGTCAGCGACGTTGACCCGCCTTTAACGACCCGTCCTGTGAGGCGGGGAAGGAGGTCCCAGGAATGACGTCTGCCCGTCCCGGCCCGAACCACATCGTTCTCGAGGCCGGTGAGATCGCCCGGTCCCTCACCCGCATCGCCCATGAGCTCCTGGAGCACAACAAGGGCGCGGATCGTCTCGTGCTCCTCGGTGTCCCGACCCGGGGTGTCCCCCTCGCGGCCCGCCTCGCCGCCCGGCTGGGCGAGATCGAGGGCCGCACGGTGCCGGTGGGCTCCCTCGACGTGACGATGCACCGCGACGACCTGCGCCGCCAGCCGATGCGCAGCATCGCCGCCACCGACCTGCCGCCCGGGGGCATCGACGACCAGATCGTCGTCCTCGTCGACGACGTCCTGTTCTCGGGCCGGACCATCCGGGCCGCGCTGGACGCCCTGTCCGACCTGGGCCGCCCGCGGGCCGTCCGGCTCGCCGTCCTCGTCGACCGGGGGCACCGGGAACTCCCCATCCGCGCCGACCACGTCGGCAAGAACCTCCCGACCTCGTTCCGCGAGCGTGTCCGCGTCAGCGTCGCCGAGATCGACGGCGTCGACGAGGTCCGGATCGAGGGCGATCTCTGATGCGTCATCTGCTCTCCGCCGCCGACCTCGACCGGGCCGGGGCGGTGGAGGTCCTCGACGTCGCGGCGCGCATGGCAGCCACCCAGCAGCGTGAGATCAAGAAGCTCCCGACGCTGCGGGGCCGCACGGTCGTCAACCTGTTCTTCGAGGACTCCACGCGCACCCGCATCTCCTTCGAGGCCGCCGCCAAGCGCCTGTCCGCCGACGTGATCAACTTCACGGCCCGCGGGTCGAGCGTCTCCAAGGGCGAGAGCCTCAAGGACACCGCGCTCACCCTGGAGGCGATGGGGGCCGACGCCGTCGTCGTGCGGCACTCCGCCTCCGGCGCGCCCCACCGCCTCGCGACCGCGGGCTGGATCCGCGGCGCCGTCATCAACGCCGGGGACGGCACCCACGAGCACCCGACGCAGGCCCTCCTCGACGCCTTCACCCTGCGCCGCCACCTCGTCGGCGAGGACGCCTCGGGGGCCGACCTCGCCGGCCAGACCGTCGCGATCGTCGGCGACGTCCTGCACAGCCGCGTCGCCCGCTCGAACGTCCTGCTGCTGCACACGCTCGGCGCGCGGGTCGTGCTCGTCGCCCCTCCGACGCTCCTGCCGGTCGGCGTGGGCCGCTGGCCGTGTGCGACGTCCTACGACCTGGACGGCGTCCTCGCCGGTGACGTCGCCGGTCCCCTCGACGCGGTGATGATGCTCCGCGTCCAGGGTGAGCGGATGAACGCCGCGTACTTCCCGAGCAGGCGCGAGTACAGCCGCCGGTACGGGCTGGACGCCCGGCGCCTGCGGCTCCTTCCCCCGCACGCGATCGTCATGCACCCGGGCCCGATGAACCGGGGCCTGGAGATCAGCGCGGAGGCCGCCGACTCGCCGCGCTCGACGATCGTCGAACAGGTCTCCAACGGCGTCGCCGTCCGGATGGCCGTGCTCTTCCTGCTGCTGTCCGCCGCCTCGGGGCCCGCCTCGGGGCCCGCCACCGAGATCGCGAAGGAGATCGTCCCGTGACCGCTCCCGGGCACCACCTGCTGCGCGGCGTCCGGCCCCTCGGCGGCGACCCCACCGACCTGCTCCTTCGCGACGGCCTGATCGTCGAGGCAGGGCGCGGGCTCGCCGCCGCCGGGGCCCGGGTGATCGACGGCGACGGCCTCGTCGCCCTGCCCGGTCTCGTCGACCTGCACACCCACCTGCGCGAGCCCGGCCGCGAGGACGCCGAGACCGTCGAGACCGGCACCCGCGCCGCCGCCCTCGGCGGCTTCACCGCCGTCCACGCGATGGCGAACACCGAACCGGTCGCCGACACCGCCGGAGTCGTCGAGCAGGTGTGGCGGCTGGGCCGCGAGGCGGGCTGGACCGACGTCCGGCCCGTCGGCGCCGTCACCGTCGGCCTGCGCGGCGAGCGCCTCGCCGAACTGGGGACGATGGCCGACGGGGCGGCCGCCGTGCGGGTGTTCAGCGACGACGGCCGCTGCGTCGGTGACCCGGTCCTCATGCGGCGGGCCCTGGAGTACGTCAAGGCCTTCGACGGCGTGATCGCCCAGCACCCCCAGGACCCCCGGCTGACCGACGGCGCCCAGATGCACGAGGGCGACGTGTCGGCGGTGCTCGGCCTGGCCGGGTGGCCGGCGGTCGCCGAGGAGTCGATCATCGCGAGGGACGTCCTGCTCGCCGAGCACGTGCGCTCGCGCCTGCACCTGTGTCACGTGTCCACCGCCGGGTCCGTCGAGATCATCCGCTGGGCCAAGGGGCGCGGCATCGCCGTCACCGCCGAGGTCACCCCCCACCACCTGCTGCTCACCGACGAGGAGGTGCGCAGCTACGACCCGGTCTTCAAGGTCAACCCGCCGCTGCGCACCGCCGACGACGTCCGCGCCCTGCGCGAGGCGCTCGCCGACGGCACGATCGACGTCGTCGCCACCGACCACGCGCCGCACGCGGGCGAGGACAAGGACTGCGAGTGGGCGGACGCGGCGGAGGGCATGACGGGCCTGGAGACGGCGCTGTCCGTCGTCCAGGCGACGATGCTCGACACCGGACTGCTCGACTGGGCCGGGATCGCCTGTCGCCTGTCCGCGGCGCCCGCCCGCATCGGCCGGGTCACCGGGCAGGGCCGCCCCCTGGCGGTCGGGGAACCCGCCAACGTCGTCCTGATCGACCCGGCGGCCCGCCGTCGCGTCGACCCGTCGGCGATGGCGACGACGGGCCGCAACACGCCCTACCGGGGCCGGGAGCTGCCCGGCGCGGTGGTGGCGACGTTCTACCGGGGACACCCCACCGTCTGCGACGGAGCCCTGGCGACCCGGCGAGAGGAGTCCTGAGCAAGTTGAGTGCGAGCGAACGGTCGGAAGCGGTCCTGGTCCTGGAGGACGGCCGGACGTGGCGGGGGCGGCCCTACGGAGCCCTCGGCTCCACGGTCGGCGAGGCGGTCTTCGCCACCGGGATGACCGGCTACCAGGAGACCCTGACCGACCCGTCCTACCACCGCCAGGTCGTCGTGATGACGGCCCCGCACATCGGCAACACGGGCGTCAACGACGACGACGACGAGTCCCGCCGGATCTGGGTCGCCGGGTACGTCGTGCGCGACCCGGCGCGCCGCGCCTCGAACTGGCGGTCCCGGCGCGAGCTCGCCGACGAGCTCGTCGCCCAGGGCGTCGTCGGGATCAGCCACGTCGACACCCGGTCGATCACCCGGCACCTGCGCGAGCGCGGCGCGATGCGCGTCGGGGTGTTCTCGGGCCCGGACGCCGCCCGCGGCGCGGAGGACCTGCTCGCCGAGGTGCGCGCGGCGCGGCCGATGGCCGGGGCCTCCCTGTGCGGCGAGGTGAGCACCTCCGAGCCGTACGTCGTCGCCGCGGTGGGGGAGCGGCGGCTCCGGGTCGCCGCGATCGACCTCGGCATCAAGGCGATGACCCCCCGGCGGATGGCCGAGCGCGGCATCGAGGTCCACGTCCTGCCGCAGTCGGCGACGATGGACGACGTCCGGGCCGTCGGCGCGGACGGCGTGTTCTTCTCGAACGGCCCGGGTGACCCGGCGGCCTCCGCCCACCCGATCGAGCTGCTGCGGGAGGTCCTCGACGCCCGCCTGCCGTTCTTCGGCATCTGCTTCGGCAACCAGATGCTCGGCCGGGCGCTCGGCTTCGGCACCTACAAGCTCGGCTACGGGCACCGGGGCATCAACCAGCCGGTGCTCGACCGGGCGACGGGCCGCGTCGAGGTGACGGCGCACAACCACGGGTTCGCGGTCGACGCGCCGGCCGACGGGCCGGTCGGCACCGGCTTCGGGCGGGCCGAGGTCAGTCACGTGTGCCTGAACGACGGCGTCGTCGAGGGGCTGCGGTGCCTCGACGTCCCGGCCTTCTCCGTGCAGTACCACCCGGAGGCCGCCGCCGGTCCCCACGACGCCGCCCACCTGTTCGACCGCTTCGCGGACCTGATGGCCGCCTCGAAGGAAGGACGGCGCTGATGCCACGCCGTGAGGATCTCTCCAGCGTGCTGGTGATCGGCTCCGGGCCGATCGTCATCGGGCAGGCCTGCGAGTTCGACTACTCCGGGACCCAGGCGTGCCGGGTGCTGCGCGCCGAGGGCCTGCGCGTCGTCCTCGTCAACTCCAACCCGGCGACGATCATGACCGACCCCGAGTTCGCCGACGCGACGTACATCGAGCCGATCACCCCCGAGGTCGTCGAGGCGATCATCGCGAAGGAGCGTCCGGACGCCCTGCTCGCCACCCTCGGCGGGCAGACGGCCCTCAACACCGCGATGGCGCTGCACGCCGCCGGGGTCCTCGACCGGTACGGCGTCGAGCTGATCGGCGCCAGCGTCGCCGCGATCGAGGCGGGGGAGGACCGCGAGCGGTTCAAGGGCGTCGTCGACCGGGTGAGCGCCGTGCACGGCGTCGAGGCGTCGGTCGCGCGCTCGTCGATCTGCCACTCGATGGATGACTGCCTGGCCGCCACCGCCGACCTCGGCTACCCCGTCGTCGTCCGGCCGTCGTTCACGATGGGCGGGCTCGGCTCGGGCATCGCCTTCGACGAGGCCGACCTGCGCCGCATCGCCGGGGCGGGCCTTCAGTACTCGCCGACGACCGAGGTCCTCCTCGAAGAGTCGATCATCGGCTGGAAGGAGTACGAGCTCGAGCTGATGCGCGACCGCAACGACAATGTCGTCGTCGTCTGCTCGATCGAGAACCTCGACCCGATGGGCGTGCACACCGGTGACTCGATCACCGTCGCCCCCGCCCTGACCCTGACCGACCGCGAGTACCAGCGGCTGCGCGACATCGGCATCGCCGTCATCCGCGAGGTCGGTGTCGACACCGGTGGCTGCAACATCCAGTTCGCCGTCGACCCGGACGACGGCCGCGTGATCGTCATCGAGATGAACCCCCGGGTGTCGCGGTCCTCCGCCCTGGCGAGCAAGGCGACCGGGTTCCCCATCGCCAAGATCGCAGCGCGTCTCGCCGTCGGGTACACCCTCGACGAGATCCCCAACGACATCACGAAGAAGACCCCGGCGAGCTTCGAGCCGACGCTCGACTACGTCGTCGTCAAGGTGCCCCGCTTCGCGTTCGAGAAGTTCCCCGCCGCCGACGCCACGCTGACGACGACGATGAAGAGCGTCGGCGAGGCGATGGCGATCGGCCGCAACTTCACCGAGGCCCTCCAGAAGGCGCTGCGCTCGCTGGAGAAGCGAGGGGCGAGCTTCTCCTGGTCCGGCCCGGAGCCGACGCCGGAGCAGGTCGACGCCCTCGTCGAGGCCGCCCGCCGCCCGACCGAGGATCGCCTGCTGCAGGTCCAACAGGCGATCCGGGGTGGCGCCGGCATCGAGCGCCTCCACGAGGCGACGAACATCGACCCGTGGTTCCTCGACCAGCTCGTCCTGATCGACGAGGTGGCGCGGTCGGTCCGGGAAGCCGGCACCCTGACGCCCGGCCTCCTGCGGGAGGCCAAGCGGCACGGGTTCAGCGACGCCCAGGTCGGCGAGCTGCGGCGCATGCCCGAGGACGTCGTCCGCGGGGTGCGCCACGCGCTCGGGGTCCGCCCGGTCTACAAGACCGTCGACACGTGCGCCGCCGAGTTCGCCGCGAGCACGCCGTACCACTACTCGTCCTACGACGACGAGACCGAGGTCACCCCGTCCGGGCGCCGCAAGGTGATCATCCTGGGGTCCGGGCCGAACCGGATCGGCCAGGGCGTCGAGTTCGACTACTCGTGCGTCCACGCGAGCTTCGCGCTCCGGGACGCCGGGTTCGAGACGATCATGGTGAACTGCAACCCCGAGACCGTCTCGACCGACTACGACACCTCCGACCGCCTCTACTTCGAGCCGCTGACCCTCGAGGACGTCATCGAGATCGTCCACGCCGAGCAGTCCTCCGGGGAGGTCGTCGGCGTCGTCGTCCAGCTCGGCGGGCAGACCCCGCTCGGCCTGGCCGCCGCACTGGAGGCCGCCGGCGTCCCGATCGTCGGCACCCCGCCCGCCGCGATCCACCTCGCCGAGGAGCGCGGCGCCTTCGGCCGGGTCCTCGCCCGGGCCGGGCTCCCCGCGCCCCGGCACGGCATGGCGTCGAGTTTCGTCGAGGCGAAGGAGATCGCCGACACGATCGGCTACCCGGTCCTCGTGCGGCCGAGCTACGTGCTCGGCGGGCGCGGCATGGAGATCGTCTACGACGAGCCGATGCTGGAGGACTACATCGGCCGCGCCACGCAGGTCAGCCCCGAGCATCCCGTGCTCGTCGACCGGTTCCTCGAGGGCGCGATCGAGATCGACGTCGACGCCCTGTTCGACGGCGACGAGATGTACCTCGGCGGGATCATGGAGCACATCGAGGAGGCCGGGATCCACTCCGGCGACTCGGCGTGCGCGCTGCCGCCGGTCACCCTGGGCGCGCACGACCTCGAGCGGGTGCGGGAGTCCACCGAGGCGATCGCCCGCGGGATCGGCGTCCTCGGGCTGCTCAACGTCCAGTACGCCCTCGCCGCCGGGGTGCTCTACGTGCTGGAGGCCAACCCGCGCGCCAGCCGGACCGCCCCCTTCGTCTCGAAGGCGACCGGGGTGCCCCTCGCCAAGGCCGCGGCCCGGATCATGCTCGGGGCGACGGTCAAGGAGCTGCGGGCCGAGGGCCTGCTGCCCGCCCACGGCGACGGCGGCACCCTTCCGGAGGACGCCCCGGTGTCCGTCAAGGAGGCCGTCCTGCCCTTCAAGCGGTTCCGCACCCCCGGCGGCGCCGCCGTCGACAGCCTGCTCGGCCCCGAGATGAAGTCGACGGGCGAGGTGATGGGCATCGACACGGACTTCCCCCACGCCTTCGCCAAGGCGCAGGCCGCCGCGTACGGCGGGCTGCCGGACTCCGGGCGGGTGTTCGTCTCGGTCGCCGACGGCGACAAACGGGCGATCATCTTCCCGGTCCGCCGCCTCGTCGACCTCGGCTTCGAGGTCCTCGCGACCGACGGGACCGCCGCCGTCCTGCGCCGCAACGGCATCCGCAGCACCGTCGTGCGCAAGGCGAGCTCCGGTACCGGCCCGGACGGCGAGCCGACGATCGTCGACCAGATCCTCGCCGGAAACGTCGACATGGTCGTCAACACGCCGAGCGGCCCCGCCGCGCGCCTCGACGGCTACGGGATCCGCGCGGCGACGACGACGATGGACCGGCCGATCATCACGACCGTCCAGGAGTTCGCCGCCGCCGTCCAGGCGATCGAGGCCGCCCGCAACGAGCCGGTCCGGGTCACCTCCCTCCAGGAGCACGTCGCGGCGCTGCGCTCCGGGCGTGCCGCCCAGGACGCCCGGAGGAACGCGTGAGCACGCCCTCCCTCGGCGCCCTGGACGACGGGCGGCCCGGCCCCGTCGCCGTCCGCGCCGTCGTGGTCGCCAACCGCCCCGCCGGCGCCTATCACCACCTCGTGCTCGCCGTCGACGACCGCACGGCGGCGGCGCGCCCCGGCCAGTTCGCCGCCGTCGCAGTCGGCGCCGACCCCGACCAGCCGACGCCGACCCTGCTGCGCCGGGCCTTCTCCCTGCACCGGGCCACCCCCGCCGGCCCCGACGGCCCGACCCTGGAACTCGTCGTCGCCCCCCGCGGCACGGGTTCCACCTGGGTGACCCGCCGCCGTCCCGGGGACCGGCTCGACCTCGTCGCCCCCCTCGGCCGTCCCTTCCCCGCCCCGCCTCCGTCCACCCCCGTCGTCCTCGTCGGCGGCGGCTACGGCAGCGCCCCCCTCGGCTGGTGGGCCCGTGAGCTGCGCGCCGCCGGGCACGCCGTCACCGTCGTCGCCGGCGCCGCCGACGCCTCGCGGCTGTTCGGCGTCGACGACGCGAGAGCGCTCGCCGACCGCGTGCTCGTCACGACGGACGACGGCTCGGCGGGGACGCGCGGCCGCGTCACCGCCGTCCTGCCGGAGCTCCTCACCCCGGGCACCTGGGTCTACGCCTGTGGCCCGATGGCGATGCTCCGGGCGGTCACCGAGGTGTCGGCCGCCCACGGCGCCCGCGCCTGGTGCGCGGTCGAGGAGTCGATGGCGTGCGGCGTCGGCGTTTGCATGACCTGCGTCCTGCCCGTGCGGTGGGATGACGGCGTCACCCGGATGACCCGTACCTGCGTCGAGGGCCCGACCCTCGACGGTGCCGCCCTGCGCTGGGACGCGATCGGCGCCGGTCCCGGCGGCGGCAGCGCCGTTCCCGCCGACTGCCTGGGCGCCCCCCGGCCCGGGGGAGGACCCCGATGAGCACCCTCTCGACGTTCGGCTCCGCGACGTTCGACCCCGCGGCGTTCGATCCTGGCACGTCGGTGGCCGGGCTCGCCCTGGCGAACCCCGTCCTGACCGCGAGCGGCTGCGCGGCGGCGGGCCGTGAACTCGGCCGGCTGATCGACGTCGCCGCGCTCGGGGCCGTCGTCACCAAGACGATCATGCGGGACGCCCGTTCGGGGCGACCGACCCCGCGGATGGCCGAGACGCCGTCCGGGATGCTGAACTCGATCGGCCTGCAGGGCCCGGGAATCGACGCGTTCCTCGCCACCGACCTGCCGTGGCTGCGGCGGGCCGGGGCGACGACGATCGTCTCCGTCGCCGGCGGCGACCCGGAGGAGTTCGCCGAGCTCGCGGGCCGTCTCGCGGGCGAACCGGGCGTCGGGGCGATCGAGGTGAACATCTCCTGCCCCAACGTGGCGAACCGGGGCCTGGT
The DNA here is from genome assembly GCA_030837345.1 of Actinomycetota bacterium. GTDB lineage: Bacteria > Actinomycetota > Actinomycetes > Actinomycetales > Kineosporiaceae > JAUPKQ01. The sequence goes on from JAUPKQ010000150.1 coordinate 16,118, forward strand.
CTTCGCCTGCGACCCCTCCTCGGCGTCGGCCGTCGTGTCCGCCGTCACCGAGGCGGTCGGCGGGCGGGTCCCGGTCCTCGCCAAGCTGTCCCCGGACGTCACCGACATCGTCGCGATCGCTGGGGCGGTCCTCGACGCGGGCGCCGACGGCCTGTCGATGATCAACACGACGCTCGGCATGGTGATCGACGTCACCCGGATGCGCCCGCTCCTCGCCGGCCTGACCGGGGGCCTGTCCGGCCCGGCGATCCGGCCGATCGCCGTCCGGTGCGTCTGGCAGGTCCACGCCGCGATGCGCGCCGGGATCCTGCGGCCCGCCCCGATCGTCGGGATCGGCGGCGTCGCCACCGGCCGGGACGCCGCCGAGCTCGTGCTCGCCGGCGCGTGCGCCGTCCAGGTCGGCACCGCGACCTTCCACGACCCGGGCACGCCCGCCAGGGTCGCCACCGATCTCGCCGCCGTCCTCGCCGGGCTCGGGTTCGCCCGGTTCGCCGACGCCGTCGGCCACGCCCACACCGTCCTCGCCCGGGAAACGGAGCCCAACCGGTGACCACCCAGCCCGCCGAACCCCAGCTCGCCGTCAGGGAACCCTTCGGGACACGCCTGCACGCGGCCCGGAAGGCCCGCGGGCCGCTCTGCGTGGGGATCGACCCCCACCCGGGGCTGCTGGCCGCCTGGGGCCTCTCCGACGACGTCGCGGGGCTGGAACGCTTCGCCCTGACCGTCGTCGAGGCGCTCGCCGACCGGGTCGCGGTCCTGAAACCGCAGTCAGCCTTCTTCGAGCGGCACGGTTCGCGGGGCGTCGCCGTCCTCGAACGCGTGCTCGCCGAGTCCGCCGCGGCGGGTGCCCTGACGATCGCGGACGCCAAGCGCGGGGACATCGGCTCGACGATGGCCGCCTACGCGGACGCGTTCGTCGGCGAGGGCTCACCTCTCGCCGCGGACGCCGTCACCGCCTCGCCGTACCTCGGGTTCGGGGCGCTGCGCCCTCTGCTCGACCTCGCGGCCTCCACCGGACGGGGGGTGTTCGTGCTCGGGCTGACCTCCAACCCCGAAGGCGCCTTTGTCCAGCATGCGACGGGGTCGGACGGCCGCAGCGTCGCCGCCGGGATCCTCGACGCCGTCCGGGCCGAGAACGCGCCCGCCCTCGCCGAAGGGCGGCCGCTGGGCTCCGTGGGGGCCGTGATCGGCGCCACGATCGGCGCTGGGGCGACGGAACGCCTGGGGGTGGATCTGGATGTGCACGGACCCCTTCTGGCCCCGGGGATCGGTGCTCAGGGCGCCACAGCGGCGGACCTGGAGGCGGTCTTCGGCGTGGCGCGCCGTGCGGTGCTGCCCAGCACGAGCCGGGAAGTTCTCAAAGCAGGCCCTGAAATCGCCGGACTCCGTGCCGCGGCGAACCGTTCCCTGGATGATGTTCTCGTCGCTCTGAACGGGTGACGCGCGGTCCGCGTTGCTCCGGGCCGGGACAAGTCGCTAGGTTTCTGACCTGCGGCCCTTCCCCGAGCCGGTGGACGGCTCGGGTGAGCGCGAGGAAAAGACGCTCTCCACCGGAGGTAGCAACCGACGGTGGCCAGTCCAATGCATTCCGATCGACTGAGGTGACCTAGTGGCTCTGCCCCCTCTGACTCCCGAGCAGCGTGCCGCCGCGCTGGAGAAGGCCGCGGCTGCGCGGCGCGCCCGGGCCGAGGTGAAGAACCGGCTCAAGTACTCCCAGGGATCCCTGGGAGATGTCATTCGTGAGGGTCAGGAGAATGAGGTGGTCGGCAAGATGAAAGTCTCCGCTCTCCTCGAAGCGCTCCCCGGCGTCGGCAAGGTCCGCGCCAAGCAGATCATGGATGAGATCGGGATCTCCGAGTCGCGCCGCGTGCGCGGTCTCGGCTCGAACCAGATCACGGCGCTCATCGAGCGCTTCTCCTCCCGCTGATCCCACGGTGAGCGAGAGCACCGCCCGGGGGGGACGACGTCTCACGGTCCTGGCCGGTCCGACCGCGGTCGGCAAAGGCACCGTGTCGGCTGACATCCGAGCGCGGTACCCCGAGGTGTGGCTCTCGGTGTCCGCCACCACCCGCCCGGCTCGTCCGGGCGAGGTGGACGGCGTGCACTACCACTTCGTCAGCGAAGCCCGGTTCGACCAGATGGTCGCGGACGGTCAGCTGCTGGAGTGGGCCGTGGTGCACGGCCGGCACCGCTACGGAACACCTCGGTGGGCCGTGGAACAGGCGCTGGCCGCGGACCGTCCCGCCCTGCTGGAGATCGATCTCCAAGGTGCCCGGCAGGTCAAGGACACGATGTCAGAGGCTCTTTTCGTGTTTCTCGCGCCTCCCTCCTGGGACGAACTCGTGCGCCGGCTCGTCGGCCGGGGCACGGAGTCCCAGGAGGAGCGCGAGAGGCGCCTTCGCACCGCCCGCGTCGAGCTGGCGGCCGAGAAGGAGTTCGACGTCACGGTCGTCAACACCGAGGTCCACCGGGCCACGGACGAGCTCGTACAATGCATGGGTCTGACCCCCCGCCCCCTGGGTGTACCGGTGGTCGGCTGACCTCACCCCCCCAACCCGGGAGACGATTCCTTGTCCGGCATCACCGCCACCCCCGAGGGCATCACCAACCCCCCGATCGACGACCTGCTCAAGGCCGCCGACTCGAAGTACGCCTTGGTGATCTACGCCGCGAAGCGGGCCCGCCAGATCAACGCCTACTACAGCCAGCTCGGCGAGGGACTGCTCGAGTACGTCGGTCCCCTCGTCGAGACCCACGTCCAGGAGAAGCCGCTGTCCGTGGCCCTCCGGGAGATCAACGAGGGCATGCTGACCGCCGAGCCCACCGAGGGCTGAGCGAGCCCGTGGCCCAGCCCAGCGAGCGGCCCTCCGTCGTCCTGGGCGTGTCGGGGGGCATCGCCGCCTACAAGGCGTGCTCCCTGGTCCGCCTGTTCACCGAGAGCGGCCACGCGGTCCGCGTCGTCCCGACGGCGGCGGCCCTGGAGTTCGTCGGGGCCGCGACCTGGGCGGCGCTGTCGGGCCAGCCCGTGCACGCCACCGTGTGGGAGGACGTCCACGACGTCCCGCACGTCCGGCTCGGACAGGGCGCCGACCTCGTCGTCGTCGCCCCGGCCACGGCCGACCTCCTCGCCCGTGCCGCGCACGGGCACGCCGACGATCTGCTGACGTCGGTCCTGCTGACGGCGCGCTGCCCGGTCCTCATGGCCCCGGCGATGCACACCGAGATGTGGCAGAGCCCGGCGACCGGCGCGAACGTCGCGCTGCTGCGTTCCCGCGGCGTCGTCGTCCTCGACCCCGCCCGGGGCCGTCTGACCGGCGCCGACACCGGCCCGGGCCGCCTGCCCGACCCGGAGGAGATCTTCGCCGCCGCCGTCCGCCTGCTCGCCCGGGGCGCCACCGGGCCCGACCTCGCCGGCCGGAGCGTCGTCGTCAGCGCCGGGGGCACCCGGGAACCGCTCGACCCGGTCCGGTTCCTCGGCAACGCCTCCAGCGGGCGTCAGGGGTTCGCGCTCGCCGCGTCCGCCGCCGCCCGGGGGGCCCGGGTGACGCTCGTGGCGGCCAACTGCGCGCTGCCCGCCCCCGCCGGGGTCGACGTCGTCCCCGTCGGCAGTGCCCGGCAGTTGCAGGAGGCGGTCGTCGCCGCCGCGAAGGACGCCGACGCCGTCGTGATGGCCGCGGCCGTCGCGGATTTCCGGCCCGCCGAGGTCACCAACCACAAGATCAAGAAGTCTTTCGCCCCCGGGGCCGAGGACGACGCCCCCGTCGTCCGCCTCGTCCGCAACCCGGACATCCTCGCCGGGCTCGTCGCCGAGCGGGCCGCCGGGCGCCTCGGTGCCCCGGTGATCGTCGGTTTCGCCGCCGAGACGGGGGACGATTCCGGGGACGTCCTGCACCACGCGCGGGCCAAACTCGCCCGCAAGGGGTGTGATCTGCTCGTCGTCAACGACGTGTCCGATGGGAAGGTTTTCGGGGCGGACCGCAACACCGTCACCCTCCTGCGGCCCGACGGGACGGCGGCCCCGGTCGCCGAGGCCGACAAGGCGGAGATCGCCGACGCCGTCTGGGACGCGGTAGCCTCCCTGGCCGGCTGGCTTTCGGGTGAAGATCCTTGCCGTACCCCCGCGTCCGGTCGGTAGCATGGCGCCTGATCGCGGGGTTTCGTCCCGGGGTCAGCCAGCAGCCGCTGCATCGACAGGAGCGTCGTGTCCCATCGTCTGTTCACCTCCGAGTCCGTCACCGAGGGTCACCCCGACAAGATCTGTGACCAGATCAGTGACGCCGTACTCGACGCCCTCATCGCCCAGGACCCGCGCAGCCGGGTCGCAGTCGAGACCCTCGTCACCACCGGCCTGGTCCACGTCGCCGGGGAGGTGACCACGCAGGGGTACGCCGACATCCCCGAGATCGTCCGCCGGACCGTCGTGGAGATCGGTTACGACTCCTCGACCAAGGGTTTCGACGGCAACTCGTGCGGGGTCGAGGTCTCCCTCGGCTCCCAGTCCCCGGACATCGCCCAGGGTGTCGACCGCGCCTACGAGGCCCGTGTCGAGGCCGGTGCCGACCCGCTCGACCTGCAGGGCGCCGGCGACCAGGGCCTGATGTTCGGCTACGCGAACGACGACACCCCCGAGCTGATGCCCCTGCCGATCTGGCTGGCTCACCGCCTCGCGGAGCGCCTGACCGAGGTGCGCAAGAACGGCGAACTGCCCTATCTGCGGCCCGACGGCAAGACCCAGGTGACGATCGCCTACGACGGCGACCGCCCGGTGCGCCTCGACACGGTGGTCGTGTCCAGCCAGCACGCCGGTGACGTGTCGCTGGAGAACCTCCTGCAGCCCGACGTCGCCGACCACGTCGTCAAGCCCGTGCTCGACCAGGTCGGCATCGACTGCTCCGGCTACCGGCTGCTCGTCAACCCGACTGGCCGCTTCGAGGTCGGCGGCCCGATGGGTGACGCCGGGCTCACCGGCCGCAAGATCATCGTCGACACCTACGGTGGCTACGCCCGCCACGGCGGCGGCGCTTTCTCCGGCAAGGACCCGTCGAAGGTCGACCGTTCCGCCGCCTACGCCACGCGGTGGGTCGCGAAGAACGTCGTCGCGGCCGGGCTCGCCAAGCAGGTCGAGGTCCAGGTCGCCTACGCGATCGGCAAGGCCCACCCGGTCGGCCTCTACGTCGAGACCTTCGGTACCGAGACCGTGCCCGTCGACCGCCTGCGCTCCGCGATCACCGAGGTCTTCGACCTGCGCCCGGCCGCGATCATCCGCGACCTCGACCTGCTGCGGCCGATCTACCGGCAGACCGCCGCCTACGGGCACTTCGGCCGCAACCTGCCCGACCTGACGTGGGAGCGCACGGACCGTGTCGAGGCGCTGCGCTCCGCCGTCGAATGAGCACCGTGGGCCGGTCCCGGTGAGGGGACGGCCCTGACCACCGGCGAGTCCTCGGGCCGCCGTCCGGAACAGCTCGAACTGATCCGGACGGCGGCCCGTCGCCGTCCCCGCCGGCCCGCGCCCACCGTCGCGGTGGAGCTGCCGGTCGCCCGCGTCGCCGTCGACGTGCCGCTGCCGCACCTCGACCGCCCCTTCGACTACACCGTCCCCGCGCCCCTGGCCGACGCCGCGCGGCCCGGGGTCCGGGTCCGGGTGCGGTTCGCCGGTCAGGACGTCGACGGCTGGGTCCTCGCCCGTGTCGCCGCGAGTGACCACCCCGGGCGCCTCGCACCCCTGCGCCGGGTCGTGTCCCCCGAGCCGGTGCTCACCCCCGAGATCCTCGCCCTCGCCCGCGCCGTCGCCGACCGCTACGCCGGGACCCTCGGCGACGTCCTGCGCCTCGCCGTCCCGCCCCGCCACGCCCGCTCCGAGAAGGCCCTCGCCGCGACCGCCCCGGACCCAGCGACCGCCCCGGACCCCCCGGGTGTCCCGGGCACGACCGGTTCCGGGGGAACCGTCTGGGCCGACTACCGGGCGGGCACGGCCTTTCTCACCCGCCTGCGCGACGGCGATTCCCCCCGCGCGGTGTGGACGGCCCTGCCCGGACCGTCCTGGACACGCGCCGTCGCCGCCGCCGCCGCCGCGACCGTCGCCTCCGGGCGGGGCGTCGTCGCCGTCGTCCCCGACCGGCGCGACGTCGACCGCCTCGAACGCGCCCTCGCCGCCGCCGTCGGGGCGGACAAGGTCGCCCGGCTGGAGGCCGATCTCGGACCCGCCGCCCGCTACACGCAGTTCCTGCGGGTGCTGCGCGGCCACGCCCCCGTCGTCGTCGGCACCCGGGCCTGCGCGTTCGCGCCCGTCCCCCGTCTCGGGCTCGTCGCGATCTGGGACGACGGCGACGACCAGTTCGCCGAGCCCCGGGCGCCGTACCCCCACGCGCGCGACGTCCTCGTCCTGCGGGCCGAACGCTCCGGCGCGGCGGCCCTGATCGGAGGGTGGAGCCGCAGCACCGAGGCAGCGTCCCTCGTCACGCGAGGCTGGGCCCGTGAGATCGTCGCAGACCGGGCGACGGTGCGGGCCCGCTGGCCCCGCGTCGCCGTCGCCTCCGACGGACGCCCCGACGAGTTGCCCGCCGCCCGGGCGGCCCGCCTGTCGCCGTCCGCGTGGCGCGTCGTCCACGACGGACTCACCCGTGGACCGGTCCTGGTGCAGGTCGTCCGCACCGGCTACCTGCCGGGCCTGTCGTGCCAGACCTGCCGCCGTCCCGCCCGCTGTCCCCACTGCCGTGGCCCGGCCGGGCTCCCCCCGACGGCGACCGCCGGGGTGCGCACCCCGACGTGCGGCTGGTGCGGGCGCGCCCTGCCCTCCTGGCGCTGCCCCACCTGCGAGGGACGACGCCTGCGGGCCCGCTCCGTCGGGGTCGAGCGCACCGCCGAGGAACTCGGCCGGGCCTTCCCCGGCGCGACCGTCGTCGTGTCCCGCCCGGAGCGGCATCTGCCCGCCGTCCCCCCAGGGCGCACCCTCGTCCTGGCGACGGCCGGGATCGAACCGGTCCCCGGACCGGAGACCGGAGGTTACGCCGCGGCCGTCCTTCTCGACGGCGACGCCCTCCTCGAACGGCCCGACCTCCGGGCGGGGGAGGAGGCCCTGCGCCGCTGGAGGGCAGCCGCCGCCCTCGTCCGCCCCGCGACCGACGGCGGCCTCGTCGTCGTCTCCGCCGACCCCTCGGCCCCCGCCGTCCAGGCGCTCGTCCGCTCCGACCCGCCCGGCTTCGCCGCCCGTGAGCTCGCCGAACGCGCCGAGATCGGCCTGCCGCCCGCCGCCGCCGTCGCCACCGTCACCGGCCCCCCGGACGCCGTCGCCTCCTTCCTCGCGCTCGCCGCACTGCCGGACGGGGTCACCGTCCTCGGGCCGGTCCCGGTCGAACTCCCCCCGGACCCCGGTTCCCCCGCCTCTGTCCCCTCCGACCGGCCCCCCGTCCCCTCCGGCCTGGGACCCGGCACGGCCTCGGCGGAGGACCGGGACGCACCACCCGTCCGGGCCGTCCTGCGGGGAGCCGACACCCTCCGGGACGCGCTCGCCGCCGCGCTCGCGCGGGCTTCCGCCGTGCGCAGCGCCCGCCGCGAGCCCGGCGCCGTCCGGGTTCGGCTCGATCCGCGCGACCTCGGCTGACGAACTGATCGTCATCGGTCCGGCGAGGTGGTGGGAGCGCGTATCATGATCACCCGGAACGAAGTGATTGATCATCCGGAACGAAATCACCGGAAAACGCGTCATAAGTCCGTTGTTGATCAACCGCTTCGTTCCGGGCGAGGGAACCGTTGATGGCGCCGCGGTTCGCGGGCATCGATCCGGCGCGCTCGGCCCTGGCGGCAGCCCCGCACACGGCCTCGGCAGCCGACGAAGGTGATGTCATCACGCTGATCTGCAATGCTCCGGGTGGGGGAGCATCGCAGATCAGTTATCCGGGCCCTTAGGGACGCCACGAGGCGTGACAAGGGGCCTGGTTTGCCCGCCGGTCATTCTGCTATCGAATGACCGACACGCCATCCCGCCATCCCGCCATCGCGCCATCGCGGAATCAGTGTGTGCAGTTGCTGTCGTTATCACGACGGCGAGTGCACACACAGATTCCCCTTGGTCTGCGTATCGGATCAGGTACCCGATTATCGACTCGTCATCACCCAGAGCCGCGACCGACCGCCCCCGACGGCTCGGCGGTGGCGTCACCGCACCACAGGATCAGACATCTACTCACCCCCTCAGCTTGGAGTTTGCGGGTCAGTTCGACGACATCACCTTCGCTCCGCGCGCCTGGGCGGGGTGAAGGCCGGAACGACGGCCCGAGCTGATCGTCGAGGGAGAGCGTCTCTTCGTCCTCGCCTCACGGAGGCTGATGCCGGGTAGCTGACCTGTCACTCCTGGGCGGGGGGCGGGGGGATTCAGGGTGGGTACTCGCTGTCGGGATGGCAACAGGAGATGCCCAGGGCAATTCCTGCCGGTTCAGATATTGCATCCGATGATCCGACGGGTATCGCCCTGGCGATCGCTTCCTCAGGGGCGCCCAACCGCTTCGCCGGACTCGACGACTCGGTGAGAGCGGAAAGGAACCCTAAGCGCGGGCGCCCTGGCCGTGCAGGGTCGGGGTGGTTGTCACGCCCCCGGTCTCGGCGTCCGGAATCCCCGAGGTGGGGGCGCCGTACACCTCCAGCTTGTGGTCGATCATGGAGAGCGCGTCGCCGAGTTCCTCCAGCTGCCGGACGACGGCCTGCCGGTGACGGGTGAGCACCTCGACCCGCTCGGGGATGCTCGCGTCCCCCGCTCGGACCAACTCGGCGAACCGGCGCATATCGCGTACCGGCATCGCCGTCACCCTCAGACAGCGCAGCACCTGGACCCACGCGACGTCGTCAGCGGTGTAGCGCCGTTGGCCGCCGTCGGTGCGCCCGATGCCGGTCAGGAGACCCTCACGCTCGTAGTACCGCAGGGTGTCGAGGGACACGCCACAGGCCCGTGCCATCTCGGACGGCGACAGGGCGGTGATCTCGCTCGTAGGCATGACTCCAGTCAACAACCTGGAGTGCGCTCCAGGTCAAGCTCCACCGGGTCCGGGTCCGGGTCCGGGACCGGCGCGGAGACCGCCTCCAGAACCGACCGCAGCGTCCGCAGGGCCGGGATCGCCGCGGCGTCCGTGTGGTGCACGAGACCGATCCGGCGGTGCCCCGCGCCCTCGACCCGCCGCACCTCGATCCCCGGCAGGGTGACGACCTCCAGAGCGGCCCGGGGGAGGAACGCGACGGCGAACCCGGTCGCCACCAGGGACTGCACGATCATGTAGTCGTCGGTGCTGTGCCGGATGTCCGGGACGAACCCCGCCCGCGCGCAGGAGCGGAGGAGGTGGTCCCGGCAGCGGACGCAGCCGCACACCCAGCGCTCACCGGCCGCGTCGGCGAGCCGCAGCAGGCGGCGGGTGGCGAGGGGATGGTCCCCCGGGAGGATGAGCAGGGTGTCGTCGCGTCGCAGCGGGTGCTCGACCAGGGGCGGGGCGATCTCGTCGGGCTGGTCGTCGTACCGGAAGACGACAGCCGCGTCGACGGTCCCGGCTGCGAGCATGTCGAAGGCCTCGGGCGGCTCGGCGTCGCTCAGACGGACCTCGACGCCGGGGTGCTCGCGGGCCATCACCGCCAGCGCCCGCGCGACGATCGTCGCCCCCGCCGTGGGGAAGGTCGCCAGCCGCACCACCCCCGACCGGGCGTCGGCGAGGGCCGCGAGTTCGGCGTCCGCCGCCCGCAGCCGTGCCGCGACCGCGTCGGCGTGAGCGAGGAGCAGGCGGCCCGCCTCGGTCGGGACGATGCCCCGGGCCCCCCGGACGACGAGCGGCTGGCGGGCCAGCCGCTCCAGGGCCCGTACCTGCTGGCTGATCGCGGGCTGGGTCCTCCCCAGCTGCCGGGCCGCCGCCCCCAGGCTGCCCGCGCGGACGACCGTGCCAAAGACTAGCAACAGCTTGGGATCCATGACCCAAGTATCGCTTGGGGGCCAACCAAGGAGCTGGTGACTACCGCCGGGACGGGCGAGGGGGGCAGGGTGGACGCCATGCGAACGATCGGCCTCATCGGCGGCATGAGCTGGGACTCCTCGGCGACCTACTACCGGGCGATCAACACGGAGGTACGGCGCAGGCTCGGCGGACACCACTGCGCGAAACTCGTCCTCGTGTCCCTGGACTTCGGGGAGGTCCGGGCGCTCCAGATCGCCGGCGAGTGGGACCGCGCGGGAGACCTCCTCGCCGAAGCCGCCCGCGCGCTGGAGGCGGCGGGGGCGGACGCCGTCCTCATCTGCGCCAACCTGATGCACAAGGTCGCCCCGACGGTCGAAAAAGCGACCTCCCTGCCGCTGCTGCACATTGCCGACGCCGTCGGCTCTCGGGCCCGCGAGCTCGGGGTGCGCACCGTCGGGATCCTCGGGGCGCGGCCGGTGATGGAGGAGAGCTTCTACGCCGAGCGACTCGCCTCCGGGTGGGGGATCGACGCCGTCGTCCCCGGGCCCGACGACCGCGCGACGATCGACCGCGTGATCTTCGACGAGCTGACCCGGGGCGTCGTCAGCGACGCCTCCCGTGCGGCGTACGTCGACGTCATCCGGCGTCTGGAGGATGCCGGCGCGGAGGCCGTCGTCCTCGCCTGCACCGAGATCGGCCTGCTGATCGGCCCCGACGACGTGCCGATCCCGGTGATCGACTCCGCCCTCGTCCACGCGCTCGCAGCTGTCGAAGAGGCACTCCGGCCGCCTGGTCATTCCGTCGGCTGAAACCGACACGATCGTGTCGGAATCAGCCGACGGAATCGCCTGGAACCGTTGTGGTTCACCATGCATCTCACGGGATGTCCGGGCGGCGGTGACCCAGCCGCCGCCCGGCGTCCGTGAGAGGAGCGGGTGTGACACCCAGCGGCAGGAGAAGCGCGGCGATCGCCATTCCGTTGTCCGTGCTCGTCGGGGCGGTGCTGACAGGATGCGGCGGCGCGGGCCCCGACTACCAAGGGGTGTGCCAGGACACCGCCACGAACCGGCGGCTTCCCGACGCCTCCTGCTCGCAGTCGGACCGTGACGATGGTGGCCGGGGCGGCGGGGGCGGACACGGTGGTGGGGGAACCCGGTGGGTGTACCTCCCGCGCGGATCGCACGTCGCCCCCGTCGGCGCTCCCCTGAGCGGTTGGACGAGTTCCGCCCCGCACGGCGCGTCGGTCGCCAGAGGCGGTGCGCCGGTCAAGGGCGGCGTCGTCAACCGTGGCGGATTCGGAGGTAGGGGCGGTAAGGGCGTGGGCGGGTGATCCGGCACCGGATGGACCCACGGCCCGGATACCTGGAGCGGGTCGAGGCCGACGGTCTCGCCTACGCCGTGGACCGCAGCGGCACCGGCGCCGCACGGCCCTACTGGTGCGAGTCGGCCGCCTACGAGTTCACCGAGGCACAGATCACGGAGCTTGAGGACACGACGGCGACCCTGCACGCGATGTGCGTCGAGGCCGCCAGCCACCTGCTGGACACCCCGAGACTGTTCGCCACCCTCGGCCTTCCGGCCGCCGTCCGCGACCTGATGCGCCACAGCCTCGCCACCGAGCGGGACCGCACGCTCTACGGGCGGTTCGACCTCGCGTGGGACGGCGAGAGCACACCCCGGTTGCTGGAGTACAACGCCGACACCCCGGCGGGCCTGCACGAGGCGGCCGTCACCCAGTGGACCTGGCTCGACGACGTCCTGCCCGGCAACGACCAGTGGAACATGCTGCCGGAGCTGCTGTCGGCCACATGGCGTCGGCTCGGTCGCGGCGCCCCGGACGGGCGGGTGCACCTCGCGTTCGGCCAAGGCGAGCCCAGCGAGGACTGGGTGACCGTCGCCTACCTCGCCGACGCGGCCGCGGACGCCGGGCTGGCGCCGGTCGTGCTGACGATGGAGGACCTCGGCTGGCACTCCGGCCTGCGGCGGTTCGTCGACGTCGAGGAGCGGCCCGTCCACACCTGTTTCGCCATGTACCCCTGGGAGTGGATGCTCACCGAACCCTTCGGCGAGAGGATCCTCTCCGGGGAGGCGTCGACCCGGTGGATCGAGCCGGTCTGGAAGACCCTGCTCAGCGCGAAGACCATCCTCGTCGCCCTCACCGAGTGCTTCCCCGGCCACCCGAACCTCATCCCGGCCTCGCTCGACCACCCCCGAGGCGACTTCTGGGTGTCCAAGCCGGTCTTCGGCTGGGAGGGCGCCGGGATCGACGTCTGCGCCCCCGACTTCCACCACCTTCAGCCGGACGGCGCCACCACCGGCCAGCCGCTGGTCTACCAGGACTACCACCGCCTCCCTGTCTTCGGCGGCGCCCGCCCGGTCCTCGGCACCTGGGTCGTCGGCGGTGCCCCGGCCGGGCTGGGGATTCGTGAGTCCGACGGCCCGGTCACCGACGCGGGGGCCCGGTTCGTTCCGCATTTCCTGAGTACGCCGCGCTCCACGCCCGAGCAGGTCGACCGCTGGGTCCGGGAGGCCATTGCGCCCGTTGAACCCGGTTCTCGTTCCTCCGGTTCCGGGAGGGGCCGGTGAGGGTTTTCGGGTAGGGTTGGGGGTTTTTATCAGGGTGGGGTGTGGTGTTTCAAGGGACGTGTGGCTGGGTGGGTGGGTGATGGTTGTCACCTGGGTGTGGGCTGGGAGGCGGGTTTTGGGGGGATCGTTGCGTGGGGGCAGGGGTGTGTGGTGTAGTTCGTTTTGCCTGTCGGTCCAACGGGTGTGTTGTGTCATTCATGCCGGTTCTTTGCTGGCCGACCGTCGGTATTCCCTGTCGTAGCGTCCGTGCCCTGTTGTGGGTGCTGGGCGGCGGTGTGGTGCCGTGGCGCCCGCGGGGGGAGTGTGGTTTCCGTGTCTTCGGATGTCTCTGGTGACAGTGGTTCTCGTGCCGACGTTTCTGGCGTCGGCTCTTCTGGCGTCGGCGCTTCGGGGGTCGATGGTTCTGGCGTTGTGGGATTTGGGGTGGGGGGGCTCGTTGCGCGTTTGAGGGTCAGTGTGGTGGGTCGGGCTGGTGTGGGTGTGGTGTGTGTGGCGGTGGTGGTGTCGGGGTTGTCGTTGCCGTCGGTGCGGTCGTGGGTGGTGTCGGCTGCGGGTGGGCGGCGGGGTTTGGTGACGGAGACGGGTCCGTTGGTGAGGGTGGGGTCGGGGTCGGCGGGGTTGCCGAAGGCGTTGACGCATGAGCCGGATTGGACGCCGGGGCCGGTGACGGTGCCGAGGGTGGGGGCTGCGCGGGTGGTGCCGGGTCGGGCGTTCCAGCCGGTGGGGGGGTTGCCGGTGGCGGTGGCGGACGCGGCGGTGGGTGAGGCTGTCGTGGCGTCGGTGCGGGAGGCGGAGCGTGCGCGCCGGGAGGCTGCGGCGACAACGTCGCCGGTGGGGTCGGGGCCGGTGGCGGGGTCGGGGTCGTCGGTGAAGCAGGCGTGGGTGGATGGGGTGAAGGGCGGTAGCGGTGATGTGGCGGGGAAGCCTGCTGCGGTGCCTGCGGATCCGCGGCGGGAGAGCGTGGTGGGGAAGGTGGTCGCGCCGTCGTCGGCGGGGGCGGCCACCGGGTCGGGGGCTGTCGCCGGGGTGAAGCCAGGTAGCGCTGCGGGTTCTGTTGCGGGTCCTGTTGTGGAGGCGGGTGCGGGGGTGGATCCGGTGACGGTGACGTCGTTGGATCCGTCGGTGGTGGGGGCGTTGGGGGGCCGGTTCTTGGGGTTTTCGGTGCGGCGGGAGTCGGGTGGGACTGCTGCGGTGTCGGTGAGTGTGGATTATTCGTCGGTGGCTGATGCGTTTGGTGGGGATTTCGGGGGGCGGTTGCGGTTGGTGTCTTTGCCGGCGTGTGCGGTGTCGTCGCCGCAGGTGGAGGGGTGTCGGGTGGGGACGCCTGTGGTGTCGGTGAATGATCCGTCGTCGCGGAAGGTGACGGGGGTGGTCACCCCGGCCACGCCGTCCATGGTTTCGCCGTCGTCCCCTGCCACGTCAGTCTCGCCGTCTGTTGCTGGTTCGTCGGTGTCTGCTGTTTCGCCGGTGTCTGCTGGTGGGGTGGGTGGTGTTGGTGGTGTGGGTGTGGGGCGTGGTGCGGGGGTGTCGGTGGCTGGTGGGAGGCCTGTGGCGGGGGTGTCGTCGTCGGCGGTGGCGGTGGTGGCGTTGGAGAGTTCGCCGTCGTCGAGTGCGGGGTCGTATAGCGCGACGGATTTGAAGGCGTCGATGGCGTGGGATGTGGGGGAGCAGACGGGGACGTTTTCGACGAGTATTGGGGTGCCGGTGGTGCCGGCTCCGGCGGGGGATGAGCCGGAGTTGGCGTTGCGGTATTCGTCGGCGGAGGTGGATGGGATGACGTCGACGGAGAATCCGCAGAGTGGTGAGGCGGGGGCGGGGTGGTCGATGAATACGCCGTTCATTGAGCGGCGGTATGCGCCGTGTAAGGATGGGTCGGGGAATGTGTGTTGGACGGATCAGAATGCTGTGCTGAATTTGGATGGGCATTCGGGGTCGTTTACGTGGTGGAAGCGGGATGTCACGGAGTCGACCGAGAGTAAGAAGGTTGATTTGTGGCGGTTGGAGAGTGATCCGGCGTGGAAGGTGGAGCAGATTCAGCCGGGGAATGAGGCGAATCCGAACGGGGATGCGAACGGGGAGTACTGGAAGCTGACGGACGCGGAGGGGACGCGGTATTACTTTGGTCGGGAGAAGGTGGAGTGGGGTCCGTCGACGAGGTCGACGATGCGGGTGCCTTTGTATGGGCAGGATGATGATGACACGTGTTGGGCGCAGGCGAAGCATATGTGTTTCAAGGCGTACCGGTGGAACCTGTCGTATATTGTGGATGCGCGGGGGAATTTGCAGCGGTATACGTGGGAGAAGGAGCGGGCGTCGTATCGGACGACGGAGTCGTCGACGGCGCAGCAGTATGACCTGAATGCGCATCTGATGTCGGTGGAGTATGGGTTCACGGAGGCGACGGCGAAGAGTCCGGCGCCGGCGCGGACGGTGATCTCGTACAAGTGGCGGTGCACGCGCGATGATTGCCAGGGTCCGACGAAGGATAAGGCGTCGTGGTATCCGGATGTTCCGTTCGATTTGTGGTGTAAGGAGTCGGCGTCGTCGTGTTCGGAGGGGCCGAAGTCGCCGGTGTTCTTCACGTTCAAGAAGATCGACAAGATTGTGTCGCAGGTGTGGACCGGGACCGGTTCGAGTGCGGCGGACGCTGCGTATGCCGGTGTGGAGCAGATGAATCTGGACCACAATTATCCGGCGAAGTCGGGGACGCCGACGACGATGTTCTTGTATGCGGCGACACGGTCGGGCCTCGGCGAGAAGCCGCTGGAGTTGCCGAGTGTGTTGTTCAAGGAGACGTTCTTGGAGAACCGGTGGAAGCCGGGGAGTAAGTCGCCGATCGCGCGGCCGAGGATCGGGCAGATCCAGAACGAGTTCGGGGGGTTGACGACTGTCTCGTACGGGCAGCCGGACGCGTGTGATTCCCAGTCCCTGGGGGACGGGGATGAGGATGATCAGACGACGAACTGTTACGCGCGTCGGGATGATGAGGGGAAGAAGGCCTGGTATCGGAAGTGGCTGGTGACGAAGGTGGAGGTGTCGGACGCGTATGGGGCGCCGACGCAGACGACCAGTTACGAGTACAGCACGAAGGCCTCGGATCCGGAGGATGAGCAGTCGGGGTCGGCGTGGCATTCGGACAATATTCTGGGCACGATTGTGCCGAAGGATCAGCAGTTGTGGGGGGATTTCCGTGGCTACCGGAAGGTGAAGGTCCACGAGGGTACGGATCCGAAGACGTGGACGACGCAGGAGTACCGGTATTTCCGGGGCCTGGACGGCGACCA
>JAUPKQ010000002.1 GCA_030837345.1 Actinomycetota bacterium
GACCATCCGCAAGGCCCGACACGACCCACACCTCATCCACACCCTCATGGGCCTACCCCTGACCAGCCAAACCACCACCTGACCAGCCACAACGACTTTGCGCGTCGCCCTGATGCCGGTACCGGGTAGCTGACCCGCTGCTCCAGGGTCACCTCCGGCAATCACGCGCCGGTGGGGTGGGGCTGGCCGCCCGATGTGGTTCGTGTGCCCGAGAACGAGATACCGCACCCGGCCATACGTGGTCACGCACCGTTGCACGGAACAGCTCACTCACCACCGACGGTAGCTCCAGCCATGGACGGCGGCGACCGTAAGCGTGGTCATCAACGGACCGCACCCCTTGATCACTCACGAGGGGCACCTCACTGGCACCGTCTTCGGGTAACCGACCCACCCTCCAGATAGCAGGGTCAGTGTGTGCAGTTGCTGTCGCGATCGCGACGATGATTGCACACACTGATTCCCCGCTGTCCGCGAAACGGGTCCGCGACCCGATCCCCAACTGTCGATCACCCAACATTGCGATCAGGCGGATCCTCCACCCTTGTCGATCAGATCGACTCATCCGTCGACGATCCACGTCAAAGACCACCCATGATCACAGGCCTCGCGGCCCGGGCAGGCTCAGTCATCTGGGCCGTGCCTACCCGGTGGCGAGGTCACCACCTCCGGTGGCGGGTGTCACTCCGCCTGGGCGTCGGGGGCGTTCTCGGGGAAGTGGCAGGCCGCGAGGTGGTCGGGGCCGAGGGGGCGCAGCGGAGGCTCGACGGTCCGGCAGATCTCCTTCGCCTTCCAGCAGCGGGTGTGGAAGCGGCAGGCGGGCGGCGGGTTGAGCGGGCTCGGGACGTCGCCCTGGAGACGGATCCGGTCGCGCTGGTGACGCCGGTCGGGGTCCGGCAGGGGCACGGCTGACAGGAGCGCCGAGGTGTACGGGTGCTGCGGTGTCTCGTACAGGCTGTTCCGGTCCGCGATCTCGACGATCTTCCCCAGGTACATCACCGCGACGCGATCGCTGATGTGCCGGACCACGGACAGGTCGTGAGCGATGATCACATAGGTGAGGCCGAACTCCTCCTGGAGGTCCTCCAACAGGTTGACGACCTGGGCCTGGATCGACACGTCCAGCGCCGAGACCGGCTCGTCCGCGACGATGAGCTTCGGCCGCAGGGCCAGGGCCCGGGCGACCCCGATGCGCTGGCGCTGGCCGCCGGAGAACTCGTGCGGGTACCGGTTGTAGTGCTCCGGGCTCAGGCCCACCAGCCGCAGGAGGTCCTGGACGGCGGGCTTGATCTCCTCGGCGGGCTTGGTGCCCTGCAGCCGGAACGGCGCCCCGACGATCGCGCCGACCGTGTGCCGGGGGTTCAGGGACGAGTACGGGTCCTGGAAGATCATCTGAATGTCCCGGCGCAGCGGGCGCAGTTTCGCCTGCGACAGGTGCGTGATGTCCACGCCCTCGAACGTGATCGACCCCGCGGACGGCTCGATCAGCCGCGTCAGCAGGCGACCGGTCGTCGTCTTGCCGCACCCGGACTCCCCCACCAGCCCGAGGGTCTCCCCCCGGCGGACGGTGAAGTCGAGGCCGTCGACGGCCTTGACCGCCCCGACCTGGCGGCGCAGCAGTCCCTGCGTCACCGGGAAGTGCATCTGCAGGCCCGTCACCTCAAGGAGCCTGTCGCCGTCCGCGCCGGGAGCCGAAGCGTCGGCGGGAACCGGCGTGCCAGCGGGCACGGCGGCGGAGGGGATCTTCGGAACGGTCACGACGTCCTCACAGCCTCGGGGCGATCTCGTCGGTCCAGAGCGCGCGACGTCGGTCGGCGTCCAGGTGGCAGGCGACGAAGTGGTCACTGGACGTCTCGGTGAGGAGGGGAACCTCGCCGTCAGCCCGGCCGCCGGTCAGCCCCTCGTAGGGGCACCGCGGGTGGAACGCGCACCCCGGCGGCACGTTGATCAAGGACGGCGGCGAGCCCTGGATCGGCACGAGCCGCTCGGTGCGGATCCGGTCCATCCTCGGCACCGAGCTGAGCAGCCCCCACGTGTAGGGGTGTTCCGGACGGCGGAAGAGGTCGTCGCTGCTGCCCTGCTCGACGGCCCGGCCCGCGTACATCACCAGCAGGTCGTCGGCGAGTTCCGCGACGACGCCGAGGTCGTGGGTGATGACGATGACGGCCGAGTTGAACTCCTGCTGCAGATCACGGATCAGGTCGAGGATCTGGGCCTGAACGGTGACGTCGAGCGCGGTTGTCGGCTCGTCGGCGATCAGCAGCTGGGGGTTGCACGACAGGGCCATCGCGATCATGGCGCGCTGACGCATTCCCCCGGAGAACTGGTGGGGGTAGTCGTGGACCCGTTGCGCCGGCTCGGGGATGCCCACCCGGTCCAACAGTTCGACCGCCCGCGCGTAGGCGATCTTCTTCGGGACCTTGTTGTGGATCCGGTAGGCCTCGACGATCTGCGCGCCCACCGAGTAGTAGGGGTGCATCGCCGACAGCGGGTCCTGGAAGATCATGGCCATCTTCTGGCCGCGCAGCCGGCGCACGTGCTCGGCGTCCGCGGCGACGAGCTCCTCGCCGTCCAGCCAGATCTCCCCCGAGACGCGCGCGCTGGTCCCCTTGTGCAGGCCGAGGATCCCCAGGCTCGTCACGCTCTTGCCGGATCCGGACTCGCCGACGATACCGAGGGTCCGCCCGCGGGCGACACGGAACGACAGGCCGTCGACGGCCCGCACGAGTCCGTCGTCGGTCGGGAAGTGGATGCGCAGGTCACGCACGTCGAGGAAGTCCTTCGACGGCGCGGTGGACGCCGGGGCGGTCACGTCGGTCACGTCGGTCACGAGAGCCTCACCCGGGGGTCCACGACCGCGTAGAGCAGGTCGACGATCAGATTCGCCAGAACGATGAAGAAGGTCGCCACGAGTACCACCCCGAGGACCTTCGGCAGGTCGTTGGTCTTGATGGCGTCGATGGCGTACTTGCCGATCCCGTTGAGGGAGTAGGTGCTCTCGGTCAGGACCGCGCCGCCGAGCAGCAGGCCGAGGTCGAGACCGAAGATGGTCATGATGGGCGTCAGCGTCGCCCGCAGACCGTGCTTGACGACGACGGCCCGCTCGCTGAGCCCCTTGGCCCGCGCGGTGCGGATGTAGTCCTCGTTCATCGTCTCCAACATGCCCGACCTCGTCAGCCGCGCGTAGCCGGCGGCGTAGAGGAACGCCAGGGTGATCCACGGCAACGTCAGGTCGTAGGCCCACAGGGCGGGGTTCTCCGCCAACGGGGTGTAACTGCCGCCGGGCGGGAAGATCCCCAGGGTGTAACTGAAGATCGACAAGGAGAGCAGTCCGGTGAAGAAGATCGGCAGGGACACCCCGGCCAGGGCGAGCGTCATCGCCACCCGGTCGAACAGGCTGCCCTTGCGCAAGGCCGAGATCACCCCGGCCGACACCCCGAGCAGCACCCAGATGACCGCGGCCCCGAGCGCGAGCGACACGGTGACGGGCATCCGGTCCAGCAGCTCGGGCCAGACCGGGTTCTGGGTGATGAACGAATACCCGAAGCAGGGGGCCGGGCACTTCTCGACCGACGTGCCGGTGTCGTACTCGGCCCCGACGAAGATGCCCTTGGCGAACCGCCCGTACTGCTCGGCGATCGGGTCGGTGAAACCGAGTTTGACGGCGAGGGCGTGGGTCTGCTCGCTGCCGGCCGTCTTGCCGACGTACCGGGAGGCGAGGTCGTCCGCCGTCGCTCCGCCGATGCGGGGCACGAGGAAGAAGATCGCGAACGTGACGACGCTGACGATGAAGAGCAGGAAGACCGCGCCGATCACACGGCGGATCAGATATGTGACCACGGGACCGGCGACCCGGCCGGGAACCGACGATCCGGTCCCCGGCCGGAGGTGCCTTCACCTACCTCTGCGTGAAGCCGTGGTGCCGCCCCGCCCCGGGGGCGGCACCGTTGACGGATGACGAAACGGCGACGCCGTGCCTACTTCTGGACGCCGAGGGCGACGTACTCGTACATCCCGTAGCCGTCCGTGACGAACACGTTGGTCAGCCGCTTGGAGCGCAGGAACAGGGCCTTCGACCAGACGCCGGGGAGCACGAACCCGCTCTCCATCACCTTCTTGTCGACCTCGTTCCACAAGGCGTTGCGCTTGGTGGCGTCGGGTTCGGCGAGGGCGGTGTCAATCGCTGCGTCGACGGCGGGGTCCTTGACGGACAGGTTGGTGTTACCCGCCTCACGGATCACGCGGCTGTCGACGATCTGGCTGAGGAAGCCGAAGCCGTCCGGCCAGTCCGCCTGCCAGCCGTAGACCATCATTCCCAGGCCGTTGGCCTTGGCGAAGGCCGGCTTGCCCGCGTAGAGCTTGAAGTAGTCACCGGCGGGGTAGGGCTTGACCGTCAGCTTGATGCCGACCCGGCCGAGCGACTCCTGCAGTGAGGTCGCGACCTCCTTCTCGCGCGGGCGCTCCGCACGGTAGGAGATGCTCGTGGCGAAACCGTTCGGCTGCCCGCACGCCGCGAGCTGCTCCTTGGCCTTGGCGAGGTCGCCGGTGTTGTCCGGACCCGCCGGGTACAGGTTGAACGGCGTGGCGCCGGGGATCATCGGGGGCTGGAGGTTGGTGGCGATGTCGCCGCCGGTCTTGCCGCCGTAGGCCTTCTGGTAACCGGCCTTGTTCGCCGCGTACTGGATGGCGCGCCGGCACTCGATCTTGTTCAGCGGGGGCACGTCGCCGTTGACGAACGTCATCCACGTACGGGGGCTGGGGGCGAGGTCGCTGCGCGCCTTGAGGTCCGGGTTGGCGAGGACGCGGCTCTGGGCGGCCAGCTGGACGCCCGTGCCCTCGACGGCGATGTCCAGGTCACCGGAGATCAGCCGGTTGTCCATGTCATCGGCGTTGACGTTGAGCTGGACCTCGATCGTGTCGGGCAGGGCGGGACGGTTGGGGTCGGTCGCGGGGTCCCAGTTCTCGTTCCGCACGAGGGTGAACTTCTTGCCCAGCTCGTACGTACCGAACTTGTACGGGCCGGTCGCGACGACCTTCTCCTTGTACTTCGTGCCCGTGTCCTTCGCCTGCGGCACCGGAATGGTCGCCGGGAGCTGGGCGAAGTAGTCGAAGCCGACGAACGGCTTGGCGAGCTTGAAGATGATGGTGGAGTCGTCCGGCGTCTCGATCGCCTTCAGGCCGAGCTTGTCCGGCGAGGGGTCCTTGTAGGGCGAGGTGTAGCCCTGCAGATCGAGGTAGTCGTTGAAGTACGTCGGCCCGTTGGGGAAGGTCGTCTTGTCCAGCGACCGCTCGACGGCGTACTTGACGTCCTTCGACGTGACGGGGGTGCCGTCGTCGAACTTGACGCCCTTACGGAGCTTGTACGTCCACGTCTTCGAGCCGTTGCTGGAGACCCCGAGGCTCTCGGCGAGGTCGGGGACGAGCTTGGTGCCCTCGGCCCCGGGCTTGGGGGCGAACATCACCAGGCTGCGCCCGTAGAGGCGGACGAAGTCCCAGGAGTACCCGTAGTACGTGTCCGCCGGGTCGAGGGAGTCCCAGTCGCCGGAGTCGGCGATCTTGATGGTGCCGCCCTTGTCGGTGGAGGGGTTGAACACCTTGCCGATGCCCGCGTCGGCCACGGCCTTGGCTCCTCCGCCGGACGAGCCGCCGCTGTTGCCGCTGCCCCCGCCGCAGGCCCCGAGCGCCAGCGCCAGAACGGCGGCTCCGGCGACAGCGGCCGCTGTGCGCTGTCTTGTCATCTAGGGCTCTCTCCTTGTCGATCGTTGCGGTGGAATTGCTGGGAATCGGAGGTCAACGTGCCCGGGGGTCGAAGGCGTCCCGCAGGCCGTCACCGAACAAGTTGAACGACAGGACGGTCACGAAGATCGCCAGGCCGGGGACGACCATGAACCACGGGTCGACCTGATACCACTGGGTGGCGTCCGAGAGCATGCCCCCCCACGTAGGGGTCGGCGGACGGACGCCGACGCCGAGGAACGTCAAGGCGGCCTCGAAGAGGATGTTCGAGGGGATGAGGAGCGTGAAGTACACGAGGATCGGGGCGACGAGGTTGGGCAGCAGCTCCCGGAACAGGATGTACGGGGAACGTGCGCCCAGGCTGCGGGCGGCGTCGACGAACTCGCGCTCGCGCAGGGAGAGAGTCTGCCCGCGGATGATGCGGCCGATGTAGGGCCAGTTGAAGAAGCCGATGATGAAGACGAGCAGGGCGATCCGCAGCCCGTTGCCGGTCAGGCCGAACGCCGACTCGGGGACGACACCGACCAGGGCGATCGCGAAGACGAGCAGGGGGAAGGCGAGGAAGACATCCATCGTCCGGCTGATCAGCGTGTCGACCCAGCCGCCGAAGAACCCGGCGGTGACGCCGAGGACGACGCCGATCGTCACCGAGAGGGTCGTGGCGAGGAAGGCGATCAGCAGGGAGATCTGGGAGCCGTAGACGACGCGGCTGAACAGGTCGCGGCCGTTGACGGGTTCCAGGCCGAGCAGGAAGTCTCCGCTGACGCCGCCGAACGGGCCGTCGGGGACCTGCAGGTCGGGGTTGACGAGGTCCTGGTGGTACTCGTTCGGCGGGTGCCCGAGTAACGCCACGATGACCGGCGCGAAGATCGCGGCGATGATGAACACGACGATCAGGGCGGCCCCGCCGAGCGCGACCTTGTCGCGGCGCAGCCGCATCCAGGCGATCTGCGTGAGCGAACGGCCGGCGATCGCCCCGGTGGCCGGCTCGGCGCCGTCGGTGAGGTCGGCGTCCGGCGCCGCCACCTCGGCGCTCGCTGGGGCGTCATGCGGTGCGCTCACTGGTCGCTGTCTCCCCGTCTCGGTAACGCTGCGGTGATCCTGTCGCCCTCGACGGACCGGAGCATCTGCGCTTCACAGCCCGCCGAGGCGGAGAAAGCGCGTGATGAAGGCCTTGTTCCACGAAGATCTGCAGCGACATAAACAGTCGCGGCTGACCGTAGCAGACGGAAGGTCCGGCTGGACGCGATGGTGCACCGACTTCACAGCCAACGCCAGCGTCACGGCGGCATGATGGCGAGATCGTGATGAACCCGATACGAAAAGCGGTCGAACAGCTGCCTCCTCCCCCGGGACGGCTC
>JAUPKQ010000151.1 GCA_030837345.1 Actinomycetota bacterium
TCGCCATCGCCCGCGCCTGGTCGGCGGTCGGATCGTGGCTCAGGTAGAGAGTCGTCGTCGCGCTGCGCCCCGCCGGGACGACGGCGGGGAACGCCGCTCCGGCGAGCGTCCCGAGCAGGGCCCCCACGACGAGCACCATCCATCGCCGCCGCAGGGAGGCCCGCAGGTACTGCAGGCCGATCAGGACCGGTAACGGGCGGGCGGGATCCCCCGGAAGACCGTCGGACCAGCCGCCGGACCAACTGCCGGCGTCCGTGTCGGGCACGTCCCACGGCACGGGCGCGCTCCATGGGAGGCGGCGCGGTATCTCCCCGGTGGTCATGACCGGGCTCCCGCTGCCGGGCTCGTACCGTTGAGCCGCACCGGCCGGCCGGCCCGGCGGAGTCTCTCCCCGAGGCGGTGCCCTCCGGTCGTGGTGTCACCGGCGTCGGGATCGGCCACGACCACCGCGTCGACGCGACGCCCGGCCGCGTCGAGCGCGACCGCCAGCCGCGCGAGGTCCGCCTGCGTCGCCGTCCCGGGCGAGACGACCAGCACGGTGGCGGCTGTTCCGGCGGCGGGGGCGACGTCCGGTTCGGAGGCGTCGACCACCAGGAGCACCACCGTGAGGTCAACCTGCTGGTCCGCGATCTCGTCGTCTGTCGTGGTCTCGTCCCCTGTCGTGGTCTCGTCCCCTGACGTGGTGTCCTCGACGGGGGACGCGACGAGCAGCCCGTGATCGGGTTCGCGGGGTGTCGCCGCGCGCTCGGCGCAGGCCGCCCACAGCGAGGCTGCGGCGTCGTCCCGGACCGCGGGGACGAGCCTGGTCCGCAGGCCGAGCGACGTGGCGAACACCGCGACCCGCACGGCGACCGCGAGGCCTCTCGGGTCGCCGGAGACGACGACCACGCTCACCGCCCGGCCACCGGACACCGCCGAGTCACGGGATGCCGCCCGGCCGGTCCGGGGCACCGCTTCCCGGAGCGTCTGCCGCAGGGCCCAGGCGTCGACCGGGTCCGGCTCGTAGTGGTCGAGCAGGCTCGACCAGGCGGCGACCGACGCCGCGGGTTCGCTGCGGACCGCCGCGACGACGTGACTGCCGACGGCGTCCGCGAGGTCGTCCCGCCGCCGCAGGCGAGGATCCCTCCGGGCCCGCACCAGCAGGGCGACGGCGGCTGCTCCCGCGACGGCGCCCGCCCCGGCGGAGCCGTCGACGAGGAGCCGCCACGCGAGGGACGGGCCGCCCGCGGGGGAGGGTTTCTGGATCAGGGTCGCCGTGATCTGCGACGACGGTCCCTGGGTCTGGCTCGACACCATCTGGTCCTTGACCTTGTCCAGTTGCAGCGACAGGTCCGCCTGCCCGGCCCTCAGGGAGGCGAGCAACTGGGCGTCCCGGCGCCCGTCGACCGAGTTCGGGTTCCCCGAGCGCACACGGGCGGCAGCCGCGTCGATCTCGGTCTGGAGCCCGGCCACCTGCTTTTCCAGGCCGCTCTGGCGGCCCCGGAGGTCCGTCATCAGGTCCTCACCGATCGACCGTGTCGTGTCACGCACCGTGGCGAGGTAGTAGTCGGCCACCGCGTAGGAGAGGGCCTCGGCGTCCGCCGCGCGTCCCGCCGTCGCCTCGATCCGCAGAAGCTGGTCCGTCGGGGCGTCAACGGTCACCTGCTTCGTCACCTGTTCCGCCGACAGCGCCGGGTGCAGCGACTCCCCGGCCGCCCGGGACACGCCGAAACTCGTCGCGATCGCCACCTGGGTGTCGATCGGCCGGGAACTGCCCTGGCCGCCTCCCGACGTCGACAGCAGCAGGAGCGTCGTGCTGCGCAGGGACGGCGGCATCACCAGGGTGTAGCCGCCACCGAGGACGAGCCCTGTCGCACCCGCCACCACCAGGACACGCCAGCCCCTGCGCAGCAGCGCTGCTCCGGAGCGCAGGTCGATCACCGCCCCCGACACACAGACCCCCGTCCACCCCGGCATCTCCGGACGAAACTGCTGCGACCGATCCCCGGAAAGGGCTACCGACAAGGAGAGCGTCCCGCTCCGGGAGTGATACCGATGTCCGCCCGGCTCCGCAGCATGTTCCGAAGGACGTCCGGCGCAGGCCGCTCGGAGTGGAACAGCGACCACACCACACAGCGAGGACCGTCCTTCGTCGAAGGAGTCGGGCGCGGTATCCGGTTCTTGGGCATGCGAACCACCCATGGCGGCCGTCAGCTGGATCCGACACAATTGTGTCGGATCCAGCTGACGGAATGACGGCGAGCAGCAGCGTCGTCCCCTGACAGCTTGGCAGCGGCGTCACCGCACCACCTGATCAGTCGTCTGATCAGGTGGTGCGATAGAGCGTTACGCGGAAAAGCTCACTGAGCCTGGATTCGCTGAGGCCCGTTCCCGTCATACGGATGGCGGGGCGCCTCCGCGGAAACGCGGTAACCGGACCTTCGAGGTTGGTTCCGTCGGCTGGATCCGACACGATCGTGTCGGAACCAGCCGACGGAACGAGCCGAGACCATGGAACGCGGCGAGGAGGGCCGTGGCCAGGAGAAGGCCGCCGATGACGTCGCTGGCCCAGTGGGCGCCCTGGAGGACCATCGACGACGCCATGGTGATGCCGAGGACCGCCGGGAACACCCAGGTCCACCGGCGCGTGGCCGGTGAGAGCATCGGAGAGAACAGCAGGACGACGAGTCCGGTACACACGGTGACGGCGACGGTGTGGCCGGAGGGGAAGCTGCCTCCGTGCCCGGAGGTCGTGTTCCCCGGGTCCGGCCGGGCGAGCAGCCATTTCGTGCCCAAGGTCGCGAGAACCGTCACCGTGACTCCCACGGCGGCGACGACGGCGGGCCGCAGGGAACGCCACAGCCAGCACGCCACCGTGGTCGCCCCCGCCATCGGGGCGACGAGCATCGTGGGCCGGAGCCCTTCGACGACGTAGTCGGCCCTGATCTGCACCGGCCCCCACACCTCGTTCGGGCGGGCGAGGTGCCGGACCGCGACGTCCCAGGCGTCGAGCAGCCCGAGTTCGACCGCCACGGCGAGGACGGCGAACCCGCCGAGGGCGACCAGGGCAGTGCGGAACCGGTGCACGATCGGCCGGACGGCGTCTCTCACGGTGTTCCGGCACGGGGCAGGAACAGGGTGGTGACGAGACGGAGCCCCGGGCCGGTACCGGTGCCCGCAGCAGTACAAATACCGGTACCGATCAGGCTGGTCGACGGGACGCGACGGCCGAACCCGGGGGAGTACCAGCCGAGCACCGGTGACGTCTCGCCCCGGTGTGCCGTCCAGGTCAGTCCCCCGGGCAGGGTGAGGACGCCGTGACGGACCACGCCGTCGGCCTCCCAGGTGAGCAGCGCCCGGCCGCCACCGGGACCGCCACCGGGACCGGGACCGCCACCGGGACCGGTGACGAGGTCGACGGTGAGGTCCGGCCCGAGGTGCCAGGCGAGGCGGAGGACCGGCGCGGTTCCGGCGCCGCTCGGCGTCCCCGTGGAGGCGACGACGGAGAAGAGGGTGTCCTCGACGGTGAGGAGCCGCCCGGGGGAGTCGAGGGTGACGGCGCGGCGGTGCAGCACCGGGGGGTCCATCCGCCGGTACCCGTCGTGCCGCGCGGACCAGACCCGCACCGGGCCGTCGAGATCGCAGCGCAGGGTGACGGTGCTCGGCTTCGTCGTCCAGAGGAACGGGCCGCCGGATTCGGCCTGGTCCCGGCCGCCGACCTCGACCGTGTTGTGGGCGAGCGTCGACCGGAAGAAGCGCCGCCACTCCGGTTCCCCGTGGTAGCAGTACGTGCCCGGGTCGACGAGCAGCGGGACACCGCCGTGCCGCACCTCGATCGAGAGGGCGTCGGCGTGGGCGTGGGCGGTGAGCGCGCCGAAGCCGTGCGGGCCGCCGTCGCAGCGGCACCAGATCTCTTCCCCGTCGCCGGGCCGGCTGCGCAGCAGGACGACGCCCGCGTCGGCGAACCGGGCGGGCCGGGTGGCGGGCCTGTCCTGGTGGGCGAGGTGCGCGCGGCGCGCCGCCGGGAGGGCCCCGGCGAGCGCCCCGAGCACGGTCGCCTGGACACCGCCGTCGGCAGAGCCGCCGGCACCGCTGTCGGTGGTGGGCCACCAGGGTGCGGGGCCACCGACGATGGCGCCGGAGGCGAGGGCGACGGTCCAGGGGTCGTGGCCGGGGTCGTCGACGACGAGGGCGCGGCCCTCGTCGCCGTCGCCCTGGCGGGGCGGGGAGCCCGCGGCGTCCAGGAGGGCCACCCCGGCGTCGAGCATGCGGGTGATCCGGTGCCAGGTGCCGTCGGACAGGGCGAGGCCCGCCGTCTCGGCCTCGCAGGCCGCGAGGAGGGCGAGGTCGAGGACGAAGCGGTGGTAGTCGGTGGCGAGCTCGCGGTTGACGCCGCTGGGGAAGGTGTTGGCGGCGAGTTCGCGCTCGAACAGGCCCGTGGCCGCGTCGCGCCAGCGGGCGGACTCCGGGTACCAGTCGAAGGCGCACGCCGCCGCGAGCCGTCCGGCGGCCTCGGCGATCACGTGGTTGTTCGCGGAGGACCCCCGGCTGGGGAAGGCCTCCAGGAACCGCTGGTGCCAGGCGATCTGCCGGACGGCGTCGTCGCAGTTCTCGAACAGGCCGGCGGCGCCGGACCAGCCGTCAAGGAGCCGCCGGATCCACACCCAGGCCAGCAGGCGGACGCCGGCCTCGATGCCGCTGGTCCAGTGCACCCCGGTGAGGAAGGGGTTCGCCCGCCACCAGGACCGCAGTTGCCGGTCGACGGCGAGGGCGTACCGGTCGTCGCCGGTGATCCACGCTGCCGCCGCGAGGACGGTGAGGTGGTGGTGCCGAGACAGCTCCCAGACCTGCTTGACATTGCCGGTGACCGTCTCGTCGCGGTGGTTGATCCGGAAGGCCAGTTCCGTGTCGGGGGCGCGCCGCCCGGTGACGGGGTCGGCGAACCAGTCGGGGTCGGCGCTGTCCGCGCGGACGACGCCGAGCGTCGTCCACGTTCCGGAGAGGACCCGGTCGGCGGCGGCGACGAGGGCGGTGGCGGCCGCCGGGGGGACCCGGTCGCGGGTCCCGGGGGGAAGGGGCGCCGTGAAGGCCGGGCGGGCCGACGACCCGCCGGGAAGGAGAAGGGACGGGAGGGCGGGCAACGCCCCGGTCTCGCCCGGGCGGATCTGGAGGCGTGCCCACGCCCGGCGCCGGGCGGCGTCCGCGCCCCGGTGCGCGACCTCGCCCGGGGACATCGCCCGCAGCCGGCGCAGGTACCAGCCGGGCGTGGTCGTGCGCGTCCCGGCGGGGTCGCTCACAGGCCCACCGGACGGCGGGTCGCCAGGCTCGTCGTGGCGGCGAGGGTCGCGGCGGTGGTGGCGATGAGGGAACCGAGCTCCACGGGCATCGGGGCCCCGGCCCTCACCGCCTCGACGAAGCGGGCGAGCTGGGCCTGTTGTCCCTTGTCGGGGCCGGTGAGTGACCGTTTGACCCGTCGCGCGCGGCCGGACCAGACGGTGGTCCGCCGGAAGTCGTCGAGCCGGGCGGTGCGGCCGTCGGCGTGGACGTCGAGGGTCTCCTTGGGGAACCGCGGGCAGCCGGTCGTCACGTACGAGATGGTGCCGACCGAGCCGTCGGGGTACCGGAGGGTGACGTGCAGGTCCGCCCCGCCGCCCGCGGCGAAGACCTCGACCGGGTCCTGACCGGCCAGGGCGCTGACGGTGTCGACGAAGTGGCCGCCCTCTCCGGTGAAGCGGCTGCCTTCGAGACCCTCGTTGAGGTACCAGCTTCCGGCGGCCAGAGGACCGGCGTTGACGAGGTACCGGGCCGTCAGCGGTCCCCGCCGGTCCCGGAAGGCATCGCGCAGAGGGGCGAACAGGGGTGCGAACCGGCGGTTGAAGCCGACCATCAGCCGGTCGTTGCCGGTGTCGACGACGGTGCCGAGGATCGTGTCGAGCTCCTCCTTCGTCAGGGCGAGCGGTTTCTCGACGAACACCGCGTGCCCGCGTTCGAGGGCGCGGCACACGAACCGGGCGTGCGTGTGGTGACGGGTGACGATGACGACGGCGTCGAGCGTGTCGTCGTCCAGGACGCTGCCGACGTCGGTGCTGACCGTCGTGAACCCGAACGCGCGTTGCGCGTTGACGCCCGACAGCGAGGTGGTGGTCGCGACGCTGACGAGGTCCGTCCCGGGATCGTCGGCCAGGTGGGGCAGGAGCATGGACGTCGCGTAGTTCCCGGCCCCGATGAACCCGAGCCGGACCGGCCCTCCCGCGGCCCGGGTCGCGGCCCGGGGCTCAGCACCGGTCGCGGCCGGGGGCTCGGTCCGTGGCTCCGTGCGGGACGGCGCGGGGGCGTGGGCGGCCGGGGCCGGACGCTCGTCGTCGTCCGGCGGACGGGGATAGGAGAAGAGGAACCCGACACCGGACAGGTCACCGCCGCTCAGCCGCTCGTAGACGTCCACGGCGTCGGTGACCGGGTGGATCCCGGAGATGAGAGACGCGACGTCGACCGACCCGTTCGCCAGGAGGTCGAGGAAGCACCCGAGGTTGCGCCGCTCGGTCCACCGGACGTACCCGGCGGGATAGTCGATCCCCTCCAGTTCGTACCGGGCGTCGTAGCGGCCCGGGCCGTAGGACCGCGAGAACCGGACGTCGAGCTCCTTGTCGTAGTAGGCGTTCCACGGCAGGTCGAGGTGGGTCTTGCCGATGTCGACGACCCGGGCCCGGTCGCGGGCGAGCCGGGCCGCGGTCTCGACGGGCCCGTTCGAGCTGCCCCCCGCGGCGAGGAGGACGCAGTCGGCACCGAGCCCGCCGGTGCGGGCGTGCAGGGCGGCCTCCACCGCGTCGAGACCGGCGTCGTCCGGGCCCGCGCACGCGAGCGCCCCGGCCTTCTCCGCCTCGCGGCAGCGGGCGGGGACGGTGTCGATGCCGACGACCTGGACGCCCCCGGCGAGGAGGAGCCGCACGACGAGCTGGCCGATCAGGCCGAGGCCGATGACGCAGGCGGTCTCGCCGAGGGCGGGCTCGGCGCGGCGGACGCCGTGCATCGCGATGGCGCCGACGGTGGCGAACGCGGCGTGTTCGGGGGCGACGCCGTCCGGGAGGGGGACACACAGGTTGGTGGGCACCCAGTTGACCTCGGCGTGCAGTGCGAACTCGTTCCCCGCGGCGGCGACGAACTGGCCGACGGCGAACTGTTCCGCACCGGCCCCCACCTCGGTGACGACACCGCACAGCGAGTAGCCGAGGGGGGTGTAGCTGTCGAGCTTGCCCATCGCCTTCTGGTAGGCCGCCGCCACGCCCTGGGAGGCGACGGCGTCGCGGAGCTTGCGGACCTGGTCCGGGCGGGCGCGGGCCTTCCCGAGCAGGGACAGCCGCGCCTCGCTGACCTTCATCAGCTCGGTCCCGGTGGAGATCAGCGAGTAGAGGGAGCGGACCAGGACGCCGCCGGGCTTGCACGCGGGCACGGGGACGTCGAGCACGGCGAGTTCACCCGAGCGGTAGTTCTGTACGACCTGCTTCAACGGATTCTCCCTGTCAACACGGCATCGGAGGCAGCGGCGTCATCGGGGGCAGCGGTCATCGGGGCGCCGACGTCATCGGGGCGCCGGGGGAACGGACTCCGGCGTCGGTGACGCCCGCGTACCAGAGCTCCATCGACAGCAGCTGCCACAGCTGCTTGGACTGGTCGGACCGTCCCGCGCGGTGGTCGGTGACCATCCGGCGCAGCGGCTCCGCCCGCAGGAACCCGGAGGAGACCAGGCGGCCATGGAGCAGGACGTCGTCGATCAGCGGGCCGAGGTCGCGCGTGACCCAGGAGCGCAGGGGCGCGCCGAACGACGCCTTCGGCCGGTCGATCACCTGCTGCGGGAGCCAGTCGCGGGCGGCCCGGCGCAGGGGAATCTTCTGGGCGCGTCGTCCGATCTTCGCGGCGCCGGGGAACGTGAACGCCGCCCGGAACACCTCGACGTCCACCAGGGGGACCCTGACCTCGGTCGAGGCGGCCATGCTGCACCGGTCGGTGTAGGCGAGGTTCAGGCCGGGCAGGAACAGCCGGGAGTCGGCGAGGCACATGCGGTTGACGTGGTCCGAACAGGTGCCGTGGGCCGCCTCCCCGGGGTGGCCACCGGCGTAGAGGTGGCGGTGGCCGTCGATGACGGCGGCGACATGGCCGTGGAGCTCCGGGTCGAGCAGCGTGGCGAGACCCACCGCGTCGTACATCGTGTAGCTGCGCCGGAAGGCGGCCTCCTCGGGGAGCTCGGCGAAGCTGAGGAAGCGTTTCGCCCACCGGGAGTACCGAAGGCCCCGGCCGAAGGCGGCGACCGGCAGGTGGCCGACGGCCGGGGCGACGAGGCCGGACCTCACGGCGGACGGCAGCCGCCGGTACCGGCTTCCCATCAGGCAGGCGAGGTGCTTGCGGTAGCCGCCGAACAGTTCGTCGGCGCCCATGCCGGAGAGGAGCACCTTGATCCCGGCGTCCCGCGCCGCCCGGCACATCAGGACCGTGTTGATGGCGGCCGGGTCGCCGATCGGTTCGTCGAGCGTGTCGACGACGTGCGGGAGCAGGTCGACGACGTCCGGGGAGATCTCGATCTCGTGCAGGCGGATGCCGAGGTGGGAGGCCATCGCCCGGGCGTGGACGGCGTCGTCCGGCATCGCTTCGAGCCGCTGGTCCTCGGGGCGGAAGGTGATCGTGTAGGCCTCGATCCCCGGGTCCCGGGACGCCGCGATCGCCGTGACGAGGCTGGAGTCGAGGCCGCCGCTGAGGAACGACGCGACAGGCACGTCCGACACGAGATGGGCGTCGACGGACTCCTCGACGACGGCGGCGAGGTCGGCGGGCGGCCGTTCCTGGGCGGCGAGCGCCTCGGTGACCGGGTCCCAGTAGCGGCGTGGCGGGCCGGCGCCGTCCGGTCCGAAACGCTGCCAGGTGCCGGCCGGGAGTTTGGTGACGCCGGTGACGGCGCACTGGTCCTCGGGCAGGAAGTAGAACAGCATCGAGGCGACGAGGGCGCGCGGGTCGACGGCGAGTTCGGGTCCGGTGGCCGCGACGAGCGCCTTGAGCTCGGAGGCGAACAGGACGCCGTCCCCCCGGGGCATGACGTAGAGGGGTTTGATGCCGAGCTGGTCGCGGGCGAGGACGAGGGAGCCGGTCCGCTCGTCGTAGAGGGCGAAGGCGAACATGCCACGGAACCGTGGAAGGGCGCCGGGACCCCAGGTGCGCCAGGCCTCCAGGACGACCTCGGTGTCGGAGCGGGTCGTGAACCGGGTGCCCGTGGTCTCGAGCTCGGCGCGCAGCTGCCGGAAGTTGTACAGCTCGCCGTTGTAGCTGAGGTGGAGGCCGTCCTTGACCAGCGGCTGGTCGGCGGCGGCGGACAGGTCGATGATGGACAGGCGCCGGTGGCCGAGGACGACGGACGTGCCGCGTCCGGTGGCCGTCGTCATCCCGGTCGCGTCGGGGCCGCGGTGGGCGACGCGGTCGATCATCGCCGTCACCAGGGCCTCGCCGTCCGGCTGCCGGTACGCCCCGGCGACTCCGCACACGTCAGGCCTCCCGGCTCCGCCGGGCGGCGTCGGCCTCCGCGGCCTCTGGACCGGTGGGCAGGACGTCGTCCTTCGGCAGGACGATGATCCGGCGGGGGCGCGGGGGACGGCCGAGCAGGGTGTCGAAGACGGCGAGGTATCCCTGGCGCTGGTGGGGCCAGCCGAGGTCGTTCTCGACCCGGGTGCGGCCGAACGCGCCCATCACCGTCCGGGCGGCCTCGTCGTCGAGCAGGCGGACGACGGCCTGGGCGTAGCCCGCGATGTCCCCGTCGGGGACGTACACGGCGGCGTCCCCGGCCGACACGCGGGTCTCGATGAGGTCGAAGGCGACGACGGGCAGGCCGAAGGCCATGTACTCCATCGTCTTGTTCATCGTCGACAGGTCGTTGAGCGGGTTCTTCGGGTCGGGGGACAGGCCGACGACGGCGGTGGAGAGCACCTCGGCGACGGTCTCGTCGCTCACCCGGCCGGGGAGTTCCAGGTACTCGCCGAGGCCGAGTTCGTCGCGCAGAGCGACGAGCTCGGCATGGCAGTCGCCCCCGCCGAGGAAGGTGAAGGTGACGTCGTCGCGCCCGAGCTGGTGCACGATGTGCGCGGCGGCCCGGACGGCGAGGTCGACGCCGTCCTGCGGTCCCATCACCCCGAGGTAGGTGACGAGGAAGCGGCGCCCCCGCCGGCGGGCGTGCACGGCCGGTCCCCGGCGGAGACGGGCGGGGTCGGGGCCGGTGCGGACGACGGTGACCTCCGCGCGTCCCTTGCCGCCGCGGTCGACGGCGATGTTCGCGTAGGAGGCGTTGGTGGAGACCACGTGGTCCGCGGTGGCGAAGGTGGCGCGTTCGAGGGCGAGGAGCCCTCGCTTCGGCAGGACGGCCCCGTCGGGGAAGCGGGAGTCGTACAGCTCGGGGCACAGGTCGTGGTGGTCGAACACGAAACGCGTCCGGTCGCGCAGGCGGAGCCAGCGGGCGATCGGCCAGAAGATGTCCGGGGGGTTGCACGCCTGGAGGACGTCGAAGCGTCCGTCGCGGCGGCGGGCACGCAGGACGAGCCGCGCGGTGGCGAGGAACGAGTAGAGGTATTCGAGCACGAACCCGAGGGCGCTGCCGCCGGGGGCGTAGGGGCGGTACTTGAGCAGCGTCACGCCGTCGAGGACGGCACGGTCCGGATCGCCTTCGCCCTTGGGGCAGACGACGGTGACGTCGTACCCGCCGTCGGTCAGGGTGCGGCACTCCAGCCACACGCGGCGGTCGAAGGGCACCGGCAGGTTCTGGACGATGATGAGTACCCGGGCCGTCACGCCGTCCACCCCGCGCCCTCGTACCCGGCGAGCGCCTCGACGCCGGACCCGAGCCGGCCGACGAGGTCGATGATCCTCTCTGGGCCGTCGGCGCACAGGGCCCGCACGACCTCGGGGTCTCCCGTGGCGACGACGGCGGTGTCGCAGCCCGCCAGGGCCTCCTCGGGGCTGGAGGCGAGGAGCCGGCGCAGATGCGGCAGTCTCGTCTCGACCGAGCGGAGGTTGGAGCCCATCAGCCGCTCGGGGTTGACGATCGGGTCGTAGATCCGGACGTCGAAACCCTTGCCGATCAGTAGCTCGGCGAGCTCGACGCTCGGGCTCTCCCGCAGGTCGTCCGTGTCCTTCTTGAAGCTCAGGCCGAGCAGGGCGACGACGCGGGACCCCCCGGCGATCACCCGGTCGGCGACCTCGTGGATCAGGATCTCGTTCGTCCGCAGGACCCCGGCGAGCAGGGGGACGTCGAGGGAGTTCACCCGGGCCATGTGCAGCAGGGAACGGACGTCCTTGGGGAGGCACGACCCGCCGAAGGCGAACCCCGGGCGCAGGTACGCGGGGGAGATGTTGAGGGTCCGGTCCTCGCAGAAGATGTCCATCACCTCGCGCGAGTCGATGCCGAGGACGCGGAAGATGCGGGACATCTCGGTGGTGAAGGACACCTTTGTCGCGTGGAAGGCGTTGCAGGCGTACTTGAGCGCCTCGGCGCTGCGGACGTCGACGTGACGCACCTGCCGGTCGAGGAACCCGAACATCCCCGACACGGCCTCCCGGACGCGCGGGGCGTCGGCGCCGAGAACGACGAACGGCGGGTCGAAGAAGTCCGCGACGCCGCTGCCCTCACGGAGGAACTCCGGGCACATGGCGGTACCGACCGTCCAGCCGGCCGGCAGCTGGGTCCGCGTGAAGGCCGGCGCGACGAGCCCGGCGCCGGTGCCCGGTGGCACGGTGCTGCGGACGACCACCGAGTGGAACCCGGAGTCCGGGGGCGCCGCCATGTCGAGGGCTCCCCTGATGTCCACGAGAGCGCGGCGCAGATAGGTCAGGTCGGTGTCCCCGCGGGGGGTGGACGGCGTCCCCACGCAGAGGAGGGAGACGTCGGCCCGGTCCATCGCCACGGAGGCGTCGGTCGTGGCCCGCAGGGATCCCGCCTCGACGCTCTCGGTGATGAGATCGTCGAGGCCCGGTTCGACGACGGGACTGCGCCCGTCGCGGATCAGGTCGACCTTCACGGAATCCACGTCCACCCCGGTGACCTGGTGGCCGTGCGTGGCCAGTCCGGCGGCGGTCACGGTCCCGACATAGCCCAGCCCGAAGACGGCGATCCTCATGGAACCCCCAATCGGAAAGACGGAGAGTGACGGTTCGCCGAAAATCGGCCGTCGCTCGGTGCCGCGTCGCGGCGCTTCGTTAAGGCGAGAACGGATGGGAGCGCGTGATACCGCGAGCTTCGCGTGTCCCGAGGGTTCTCGAAGGCCATCTTCGTCACGTCAAGTCACCTCTTTGTGACACCTTGTAATATTCCGAAAAGGCTCGACGGGGGAGATCTTAAGGTCTTAACGTGAAGGCGGTCCGTAACCATCACCCTACGTATCGTTAGGACAGATACCGGACGCTGGTTATCCGGCGGCCAGGGAGGACGTACCGTGGAAATGCCCCACAGCCTGCCGTTCCGTACCGACGTGAGGTCGGGGTCACCCCCGATCCGGTGATGACACCGTGTCATTGCCTGCCGCGGTAAGTCGTTCCCTTGAGCCACTTAAATGCGGACGGCCCCGGTGGGCCACTCCTTCTTTCGCCGTTGGGCGGATGAAAGAAGTTTCACAACGAGCCTCCAGGGCCCTCCCCGCCCCCGGAAGGCGGTCATAACCGATGAAGAGATAGGTGCTTCAGGCTGCGAAAGGGCGGCCTTCGTCCGGATACCGGACATGTTTCCCGAAAGTTTGCCAGTGGTTTCCTCCTGCCCTCCTTCCGGACGCCGATGCCCAGGCGGTTTCCGGAAATGTTGTCTGGGGGCAGTGAATTCACGTCGTCTGCATCCGTCGTATTCCCCTTCACCTCGCCGTGGGAGGCCCCGTGTCCCGCACCCGTCCGTACCGACGTACCGTTCCGCCCTGGAGCGACGAGGAGACCGCCGGACTCGTCCATGACGCGGCGCGGGGGAACCGCGCGGCGTGGGACACGCTGGTCCAGCGCTACGTCGCCCTCCTGTGGTCGATCGCCCTGCGGCACGGCCTGAACGAGAGCGACGCCGCGGACGTCGTCCAGACCACGTGGCTACGGTTGCTGGAGCACATCGACGAGGTACGGGACCCCGCCCGCCTGGCGGCGTGGCTGTCGACGACGGCCCAGCGGGAGGCCCTGCGGTGCATAGCCCGGGGCCGGCGGCTCGTGCTCAGCGACGACACCGGGACCTTCGACGGGCCCGACCGGTTGCTCGCCCCGGTCGACGAGGGCCTGCTCCACGACGAGCAGGCCGCCGCCGCCCGGCAGGCACTGGAAACCCTGCCCCCCGCCTGGCGTTCCCTGTTCACCATGCTCACCCAGGACCCCCCGCCGTCCTACGAGGAGATCGGGGCGGACCTGGGAGTTCCCGTGGGAAGCATCGGCCCGACGCGCGGACGGTGCGTTCGCCGTTTACGGGCGCTCGTGGACACCTACTGACGACGACTCGCCGTGATGACGACGTTCGGTGGAACCTGGCCGCCGTTCCTCCGGGGGCCCCCGGAACGCCCTTCCACCCGTGAACCACGTTCGCCTTATCTCTCCGCGCCACCGCTGGACCGTGGCCGTGATTTCCCGTTCGGTGTCGGGGGACTGCCTCAGGGACTCCTTGCGGCACACCGACGCGTCAGCAGGACGGATCGACCGTGGGGGCTTCCATGGTGATGGAAGGAAACGACCTGGACCGGCGGGTGAAAGCCCGGCTCCGTGGTGACCGGATCGGTGACGACCGGATCGACCTACTCGAAAGGGCCGCCGCGGAAACGGGCCGCTGGTTGCCGTGGTACATCTTCATCCTCGGATGCCTCGACTCCGTCGCCATGCTCCTGGGGGAGATGTTCGGGCGGCTGGTCCGTTTCGGAATCATTGGAGGATGGCAGGACTTCCGCTTCTTCTCGATCACGGTGTCGGGATGGCTCCTCACCCTGGCGGCGTCCCGCGCCTATGAGGGCTGTGTTCTCGGGGTGGGCAGCGAGGAGTTCCGGCGGGTCTGCGACGCCGCCGTCAGATTCACGGCGATCTCGGCCGTCGCGGTGTTCCTGTTCCGTTGGGAGATCGCCCGGGGGCTCGTCCTGATGGCCCTGCCGACGTCGTCCGTTCTCGCCCTGCTGTTCCGGTTCCTCGCCCGCAGGGTGCTGCACCGGGTTCGCGAGTGGTTCGGGGCTGCGTCCCACCGTGTCCTCGTCGTCGGCGACGGCTGCTCCCGGGACACGCTCGTGCGGCGCCTGGGCGCGAGCACCTACCACGGTCTGCGGGTCGTCGCCGTGTGCGACCCGACCGAGCCGGACGCCACCGGGGTCGCGGGCGTCGCCCACGTGCGGCGCCTGGCGGAGTTCGTCGGGGCGGACACCGTCGCCGTCACCCACTCGACACGCATGAACGCCGACACGCTGCGCCGGATCGCCTGGGCGCTGGAGGACACCGGGGTCGACCTCCTCGTCGCGCCCGCGTTCACCGACATCGCCGGACCCCGGATCCACGTCCGGCCGGTGTCCGGCCTGCCGCTCCTCCAGATCGCCAAACCGGAGTTCCGCGGGCCGCGGAGACTCGTCAAGGCGGTGATCGACATGGTCGGTTCCGTGGGCCTGCTGATCTGCCTCAGCCCGCTGCTCCTGCTGATCGCCGTCGTCGTCCGCGCCACCAGCGCCGGCCCGGTGCTCTTCCGGCAGACGAGGGTCGGCCGGAACGGACGCCCGTTCACGATGTACAAGTTCCGGTCGATGGACCTGGACGCCGAGCTCCGCCTGGGCGAGCTCCGCACCCTGAACGATCACGGGGACGGCGTCCTGTTCAAGCTGCGCGACGATCCCCGCGTCACCCGGATCGGGGCGTACCTCCGGCGGTACTCGCTCGACGAGCTGCCCCAGCTGTTCAACGTGGTGCTCGGGCAGATGTCGCTGGTCGGGCCGAGACCCCCGTTGCCCCGCGAGGTGGCGCGGTACGCGCGGGACGTGCACCGCCGTCTCCTGGTGAAACCGGGCCTCACCGGGTTGTGGCAGGTGAGCGGACGCTCCGACCTCGACTGGGACGAGACGGTCCGCCTCGACCTCTACTACGTCGAGAACTGGTCGGTCGCCCTCGACGCCGAGATCCTCGGGAAGACGTTCTTCACCGTCCTGCGCGGATCCGGCGCCCGCTGATCCCCGGGTCCTCCCGGAGACGGCGTGCCGTCCACCTCGTCCCCCCTCGCGGGGGCCGTGCTCGCTACGCTTCCGACCGCGATCGAGTGCGTCGCCACGGGCACCAGGCGGCCCGGACTACCCCAATCCGAGCGATCGAAGAGGCCGGGTGAGAGATGCTGCAGGCACGGCGTCGAGCCGTCGTCATCGGTGTGAACGGCTGTCGTTCGCCGGAGGCACTACCCGCCCTGAAGTACGCGGAGAACGATGCCGCCTCGATCCGTGACATCCTGACGAACGACGCCATCGGGACCTTCCGGCCGGAGGACGTCAAACTCGTCACGGGACCCCGGGCGACCTCGGGAGCCGTCAAGCGTGAGCTTCGCCGCGCCGCTCTGGAGACCCGGCAGGACGACATCCTGATCATCTATTTCTCCGGTCACGGCTTCGTCCAGCCACGGGGTCACGCGCGCAACGTCTACCTCGTCACCAGCGATCTGCACACCGACACGCTCGTCGAGGACCCCGATCTCGGGGTCCGCATGACGTTTCTCCGGCACGACGTTCTCGACGAGGTCGAGGGAAGTTCCCTGCTGATCTTCGACTGCTGTTTCCCCGAGGACAGGGCGGCCGGGCCCGAGCTGTTCGGGGCGGTGTCGTCGCTGCGTCCGGGAAGCCATGCCGCGTTGCTCTCGTGCGTGCCCGGGCACCGGGCGAAAGAGCGGGACGACGTCCGTCACGGCAGGTTCACCCAGCTGCTCCTCGAAGGGCTGGCGGGGAAGGCGTCGTCGTTCAACGGGGAGGTGACCCTCGAGTCCCTCTTCATGACCTTGAAGGACTACCCGGAGATCAGCCCGACGACGGAGGCCAGGAACTGGCAGACCTACGTCGCGCTCACCCGGCCGGGAACGGAGCGGAACGTCGCCGGGGAGACCGGGCGTGACCCGCTCCGGCCGGTCCACATCGGGACCGTGCGCCATCCCCTCGACCCGCAGGCGCAGAATCTGCTCGACCTGTTGTCACAACTCGTCTCGGCGCTCCCGTCCGACGCCTCCCGGGACGGCGCCGTCCTGGAGGAGTACAAACTCGAGGCTCTCCGGACGGCGCTCGGCGCCCGGGGAGCGGGAATCGTCACCGTCTCCCTCACCAGCGGCCGGGAACTGGTCGCCGCCACCGACCCGAACCTGCTGGACGGTCTGGCGGAGTCCGTCGAGATGCTGTCGAAGGCGTCGATGGGAAAGAACGACGCGCACCGCCTGGAGCACCTCGACGGCGAGGTGATGTACTGGGTTCCGCTCTACACCGACCGGGAGTGCCTGAACCAGAGCGTCCTCGTGCTCGTCGGGCTCCCGAACGACCGGGACGAGCTCGGGCAGCCACTGGCGATCTTCGCGAGGACGTTCATGCGTCCCAAGCACGAGGCGTCCGGGAGCTCGGGCCTGATGGAGCTCGGGATCCTCTCCGAGCTGCGCAGCAGCCTGGGGAGGCTGCCCACGGAATTCGAGGAGCGGGCCCTGCGGCTCTACCGGCAGGCGATCGAGGGTCTCTCGGTCATCTACCAGCCGGTGCGCAGGCTCAGCCAGCCCGGAAGGCTGGGCGGGGTGTGCGGCTACGAGGCACTGGCCCGGGAGGATCCTTCACACCACTCCGCCCCCACCTGGCTGCTGAACCTCGCCTTCGTCTGGGACGACGAGTTCGTCATCCAGCGTGACCTGACGATCGGCGTCAGGGCGATCGACACGTACGTGCGGTACCACGAGAGCCTGAACCGGTCCGACGATCCGCAGCCGCTGTCCATCAACGTGTCCCCGGCGGCCTTGTTCAGCCCCCGGTACGTCGCTGCCGTGGGCGGGGAGCTGCGGGCGAAGGGCATGGAGGGAGCCGTCACGCTGGAGATCTCCGAAGGCGAGGCGCTCGGCTTGTCCGACGAGGACTGCCGGAAGTATCTGAGCGAGTTCATGAAGGAGTACGAGGTCTCGTTCTCGATCGACGACTTCGGGGTCGGTCATGCCTCGCTCGACCGCCTGGCCCGGCTCGACCTGGCACAGATCAAGATCGACCGGGCGATCCTGGAGCACAAGAGCGCGCTCCAGGAGCTGGAATTCATCGTCCAGCTCGCGAAGCAGGGGCTGACCCACGGGGACGGCCCGGCGCGCAAGGTGATCCTCGAAGGTCTCGATCCCGAGATCCAGCGGGAGCATCCCGAGCTGACCCTCCCGGCGATCTACGACGTCGGCATCCGGTACGTCCAGGGGTTCGTCAACGGGGAGCCGCTAAGGGAGCCGTTCGCTCCCTGAGCTCGCCACGGTCGACGCCTGAGATCAGAGCCGCGGGAGGGACGTCGGAACGTTGCCGGGCACCATCCCGGTCAGGGAGGTGAGGATCGCGAGGACCAGGGTGACGAGAAGGACCGAGGTGGCGACGCCCAGGAGGGCCTGCCGATCCGTCTCGGTCACGGGTGCGGGGGACACCGGGCCGTCCTCCCCGGCCGGACGAGGACGGGGAACCCCGCCGCGCACGAAGTTGCACGACAGCGTCAGGGCGACGCTGACGTAGAGCGCGAGCTCCATCCACTCCTGGAGGACGATCGCCGGGCTGAGCTCGACCCCGAGGAGCAGCATCATCAGCTGGTAGGCGACCATCATCGCGAAGGCGGGCGCGGCGACGAGCGGGGGCATGACCAGACGCCATCCCCGGTCGCCGAGGCGGGAGCGCGGATGACGGGCGAGCAAGCTGAGCGTCAAGCCTCCGAGGCCGATCAGGAGCTCGATCACTTTCGAGATCTGGTCCGCCGTCAGACCGGCACCGACAGAGTTGACGTTGTGGAAGTTCGTCTCTTTCTGACGATTGTTCGCCCCCCAGTCCGCGGGGGTCGCAAGGCCGATCGCCCGTTGCCCCCACGAGATCTCTTCACCGGCTAGCACCAGTGACACGAGGGCGACGGCAATGAGAATGGCGGCCGGAAGCCAGTATCCCCGGCGGGCGAACCGTAGCCCGGCGAGTACCGCGACGACCGTCGTGAAGACGCACAGGGCGAACTGGCCCCATTCCACCGGACGGTCCTCACGAAGCATCCAGTAGAACAGTGGTCGTTGGGCGATGTAGAGCACGGTAAGGGTAGCCAAACCTGCCAACGGTAACGAGAGGTAAAAACGGCTGAGGTTCCCGCTGATTCCGTCGAGAGCCGCGTCTCGGTCGAGGAGCCGCAACGCACCGAAGCGAGATACCCCCACCGGCTTCGGCGTCACCTGACGCGACGCATGTCGTTTCTGGACATAGACCACTTTGCACATACTCCTGCCCCCGCCGGACAAACCCACCCCTGAGCTCCGGATCGGCCAAGGTTGCCGAACGTAGCCAAGATACAACGACCGAACGAGTCCGTGCGCACGAAGGGGGGCGGGAGGGACGTCTGGTCACCAGAGGTAGCGTACAGTACATATGTGATCTACCGTGAGTGATACCGCAGTGAAGAAGTGACAAAGAGTAATTGTTACAGTGGAGTAACTCACGGATGGTCACTCGATGGACGGCTTGGGGGCGGGGAGACCCTAGATCGCCCGCGCCGTGGTGGATGCTCCGTGACGCCCTCCGGACGAAAGACGACGTTCGGCGCGAGAAGGCCGGATTCCCGCTGAAAAGGCGATCGGGCGACAACACACTCGGAACGGAA
The DNA here is from genome assembly GCA_030837345.1 of Actinomycetota bacterium. Classification (GTDB taxonomy): domain Bacteria; phylum Actinomycetota; class Actinomycetes; order Actinomycetales; family Kineosporiaceae; genus JAUPKQ01. The sequence goes on from JAUPKQ010000151.1 coordinate 18,808, forward strand.
ATGAGGCGTCACCGCGTCCGTGAGCGCTAGCTTGGCGGCGGATCGGGAACCCCGGGGCTCGCGGGGAATTTGCCACGGGTCGTGCCTCAGGTCAGGAGAAAGACATGACAGAAACGACTCGCCGGGGTGAGCAGATTCCAGGCCCTGTCCCGAAGCCCGGCCCTCCGCGCCCCGGGCCTCCCAAGAACCGTCCACTTCCCTCGCAGCTGAACGTCAGACGCGCCCCGGCCGTGAAGGAGAACTCCTGGGAGTCTCTCTTCCGTCTCGGACCGGAGGCGACCCCGCCCGGTGTGAGGAAATTGGCGCTGAGCCGTTACCAGGAGTATCTCGAAGAACAACGCTCCCATTTTCTCGGGTATCAGGCGGATGAGTCACTCGATTATCGGGATGACTTGTCCTGGATGCTCGGATATCACGTGAACAATATCGGCGACCCCTTCACCGACGGAAACTTCACCCTGAACAGCAAAGTGGTCGAGAGATCGGTCCTCGACTACTACGCCACCTTGTGGAACGCCGAGACCCCGCACGGGGAGAGCCCGGACTCCTACTGGGGCTACGTCCTCACGATGGGGTCCACCGAAGGCAACCTGTACGGGATGTGGAATGCGCGCGACTACCTCGGCGGCAAGGCGCTCATCGTCGACCCCTCGGGATCCGCGGCCGAGGGAGTGCCTCCACGTCTCCTGCTCGTCCGGGCGAAACCCCCGGAGGACGACGCGAACGTCTACACCCCGGTGGCGTTCTACTCGGAGGACACCCACTACTCGTTCACCAAGGCGGCCCGCGTCGTCGGGATGAGCACCTTCTACGA
>JAUPKQ010000152.1 GCA_030837345.1 Actinomycetota bacterium
CCAGCTGCCCGACGGCTACCGCGCCCTCGGCCGACTCGGAGCAGGCTGGCTGGGAGCCCCCGCCGGAACCACCCCGGGCGCCAGATGCTGGCACGTCGCCCCCGCCTCCGCACCGCTGAAGACCCGTCCGGGAACGCTCTGCTCGATGACCCTCCCCCTGGTGTCAGCCGACGGCGCGAAGGCCGTCGTCGTCCAGGGCGGACGCGTGCGGGTACTCGACACCGTCACCGGCACCCAGCTCCGCGCCGCCCGGATCCCCACCCTTCGCACCTGGAACGTCAAGAACGCCCCACGGCGCTACCTGATCCCGGCCGCCTGGGAGTCGGCGGACAGCTACCTCGTCACCGCCCGCGACGACAAGGTGATCGCCCTGCTGCGGTGCTCCATCAGCACCGGACGGTGCGAACGCGCCGTCCGCGCGGTGACCGACATCGTCACCGAGAGAGGCATCGAAGACGTCGTGCACTGACCTTGCCAGGCCATCTGACCTCACATAGGGATTCGTCCCCGGCCCACGCGTCAAGGCCCCGCACCGGAAGGTGCGGGGCCCTGACGGAGATCAGGCCTCGTCGACCGGGCCTTCACCCGGCACCGCCGCCGTCCCCGCGGGGGCGACCGGAGGGGCGTCGGGCATCTCTGACTTCATCGCCCCTTCGAAGGTGAGGTGTTCAGCCTCGCCCTCACCAGTGACGTCGACAGCGACGATCACCCCGGGCTTGAGGTTGCCGTAGAGGATCTTCTCCGACAGGGTGTCCTCGATGTCACGCTGGATCGTGCGGCGCAGCGGCCGGGCACCCAGCACAGGGTCGTACCCCTTGAGGGCGACGTAGCGCTTGGCGCCCTGCGTGAGCACGATGCCCATGTCCTTGTCGCGCAGACGCTCGTCGACCTTGGCGATCATCAGGTCGACGATCTCGATGATCTCGTCCTGCGACAGCTGCGGGAACACGACGGTGTCATCGACACGGTTGAGGAACTCGGGCCGGAAGTGCTGCTTGAGCTCGTCGTTGACCTTGGCCTTCATGCGCTCGTAACCGGTCTTGACGTCGGTGCCCGACTGGAAGCCGATCGTGACGCCCTTGGCGATGTCCCTCGTCCCGAGGTTCGTCGTCATGATGATCACTGTGTTCTTGAAGTCGACCATCCGGCCCTGGCTGTCGGTCAGGCGGCCGTCCTCCAGGATCTGCAACAAGCTGTTGAAGATATCGGCGTGGGCCTTCTCGACCTCGTCGAACAGCACCACGGAGAACGGCTTGCGGCGGACCTTCTCGGTCAGCTGCCCGCCCTCCTCGTAGCCGACGTAGCCGGGAGGGGACCCGAACAGTCGCGACACGGTGTGCTTCTCGGAGAACTCGGACATGTCGAGCTGGATCAGCGCGTCCTCGTCGCCGAAGAGGAACTCCGCGAGCGCCTTGGCGAGCTCGGTCTTCCCGACACCAGTCGGACCGGCGAAGATGAACGACCCGCCGGGACGCTTGGGGTCCTTCAGCCCCGCCCGGGTGCGGCGGATCGCCTGCGAGAGAGTCTTGATCGCGTCGTGCTGGCCGACGATCCGCTTGTGCAGCTCGTCCTCCATACGCAGCAGCCGGCTGGACTCCTCCTCGGTGAGCTTGAACACCGGGATTCCGGTCGCGGTGGCGAGGACCTCGGCGATCAGCTCCTCGTCGACCTCGGCGACGACATCCATGTCGCCGGCCTTCCACTGCTTCTCCCGCTCGGCCTTGGCCGCCAGGAGCTTCTTCTCGGTGTCGCGCAGCGACGCGGCCTTCTCGAAGTCCTGCGCGTCGATCGCCGATTCCTTCTCGCGCCGGGTCTGCGCGATCTTCTCGTCGAACTCGCGCAGGTCCGGCGGAGCCGTCATCCGGCGGATCCGCAGGCGGGCCCCGGCCTCGTCGATCAGGTCGATCGCCTTGTCCGGCAGGAACCGGTCGTTGACGTACCGATCGGCGAGGGTGGCGGCGGCGACCAGGGCGGCGTCCGTGATGGACACGCGGTGGTGCGCCTCGTACCGGTCCCGCAGACCCTTGAGGATCTCGATCGTGTGCGCCAGCGTCGGCTCCTGGACCTGGATCGGCTGGAACCGTCGCTCCAGCGCCGGGTCCTTCTCCAGGTGCTTGCGGTACTCGTCGAGCGTGGTGGCGCCGATCGTCTGGAGTTCGCCACGGGCGAGCATCGGCTTGAGGATGCTCGCGGCGTCGATCGCTCCCTCGGCGGCCCCCGCCCCGACGAGCGTGTGGAGCTCATCGATGAACAGGATGATGTCGCCGCGGGTGCGGATCTCCTTCAGGACCTTCTTCAGCCGCTCCTCGAAGTCACCGCGGTAGCGGGAACCCGCGACCAGAGCGCCGAGGTCGAGGCTGTACAGCTGCTTGTCCTTCAGCGTCTCGGGCACCTCGCCACGCACGATCGCCTGTGAGAGGCCCTCGACGACGGCGGTCTTGCCGACGCCGGGTTCGCCGATCAGGACCGGGTTGTTCTTGGTCCTCCGGGAGAGGACCTGCATCACCCGCTCGATCTCCTTCTCGCGCCCGATGACCGGGTCGAGCTTGCCCTCGCGGGCTGCCTGCGTGTAGTTGCGGCCGAACTGGTCCAGAACCAGCGAACCGGACGGCGTGCCCTCCTGCGGGCCACCGGACGTCGCGGGCTCCTTGCCCTGGTACCCGCTCAACAGCTGGATCACCTGCTGGCGCACCCGGTTGAGGTCGGCGCCGAGCTTGACCAGCACCTGCGCGGCCACACCCTCACCCTCACGGATCAGGCCCAGCAGGATGTGTTCGGTGCCGATGTAGTTGTGCCCCAGCTGAAGTGCCTCACGCAACGACAGCTCCAGGACCTTCTTGGCCCGGGGCGTGAACGGGATATGACCCGATGGTGCCTGTTGCCCCTGACCGATGATCTCCTGCACCTGCTCGCGCACGGCGTCCAGGGAGATCCCCAGGGATTCCAGGGCCTTGGCCGCCACGCCTTCGCCCTCATGGATCAGGCCCAGCAGGATGTGCTCGGTACCGATGTAGTTGTGGTTCAGCATCCTGGCCTCCTCCTGGGCCAGGACGACGACACGGCGGGCGCGGTCGGTGAACCTCTCGAACATCTGCGCTCCTCGTGCGGTCGGGCCGTGGACAGGAGGTCCTCCGGCTGACCTTGTCGATGCTATCTCCGGCTACCGACATGAACACCCCCTCGACTACGGGGCGAGACTTGTCGGTACACGTGCTTCGACCAACGGTGACCTGGACTTTCGTGTTCCACGCCCGGCTGCCGGGGAACCCGTGTTCGCTACCGGCGGACGGCGCGCCGGGCCGCCCCGGGCATGACAACACGGTGCAGAACGGATATTCCGCCCCTTCCGGCCCGGACCGCCGACGGGCGCCGGGCGCATCGCCGCACGTCAACGCCCGTTCCCCGGACCCTTCCCGCCGCGCTCCTCACCCCGGCGAGACACCGGGCGGTCTTCGGCATCCCGACGAACCATCCGACGCCTTCCGCTCTCCCCGCGCCGTCAGCACGCCGGCACGACCGGGACGGGAGACTCTGGGACACTCCCGGACGACGTCCTGACGGGAACGGACAGACGGTTCCACGTGACGGACGTAACACCCTGATGTCACGCTGTGACGCATCGGGACGGCGGTCCGGCCGAGGGCTACCCCGACGGGCTTTACCCGTCACCCCCTTCCCCCAACGGGGAAGGTTAGGCTAACCTGGCTGCACCACGAGGGGAGTACTCCCGAGCGTCGATCCGGTCAGTACGGAGGTTCCACCTCCTCGGACGGCGGTCGGCCCGGCACGACGGGCCGATGGAGGAGACCTCGGTGACCACGGCCCGTACCAGGCCCTTCACCGAGGAGACCGAACGTGTCCATCGCATCGCCCGCACTCTGGATGATCACCGTGGGAGCCGTCCTGCTCCTGCTGGTGTTCGACTTCGCCCTCACCCACACACCGCATGAGGTCTCGACACGCGAGGCGGCGGGGTGGTCGGCCTTCTACCTCGCCCTGCCGCTCGCCTTCGCGGCGTGGATCTGGGCCGCCCACGGCTCCTCGACGGGTACCGAGTTCCTGACGGGGTACATCGTCGAGAAGTCCCTCTCGGTCGACAACCTCTTCGTGTTCATGCTCCTTCTCGGGGCGTTCGCCGTGCCGCCCGCCTTTTCGCAGCGAGTCCTCCTGTTCGGGATCGCCGGGGCGCTCGTGCTGCGCGGTGTGTTCATCGCGATCGGTGCCGCCGCCCTGCACGCCTTCACGGCGACCTTCCTCCTGTTCGGCCTGATCCTCCTGGCGACGGCGGTGAAAGTCCTGCGGGACGCCCGTGGCGACCAGCACGACGTCGACGTCTCGGACCTGCGCAGCGTGCGCCTCCTCCGCCGGTTCTTCCCCGTGACGGACGGGTACCGCGGCCCCGCCCTGAGCGTCGTCGAGGACGGACGGCGGGCGCTGACCCCCCTCGCCGTCGTCGTCGTGGCGGTCCTCGCCACGGACGTCGTGTTCGCCGTCGACTCGGTCCCCGCGGTCTTCGGGATCACCGATGACCCGTACCTCGTCTTCGCCACCAACGCCTTCGCGCTGCTGGGGCTGCGTGCCCTGTACTTCCTCCTCAACAGCCTGCTCCGCCGTCTGGTCCATCTGGGCTACGGTCTCGCGGCGATCCTCGGCCTCATCGGGGCCAAGCTCGTGCTGCACTGGGCGCACGGGATCTGGCCGGCCGTCCCTGAGGTGCCGACGCCGGTGTCGCTCTTCTCGATCCTCGGCATCCTCGCCCTCGTCACCGTGACGAGCCTCATCGCGACCCGGAACGGCCCGGAGGGGACGACGACTCCCGGGCCGGGAACCAGCGAGATCGACGGGGAGGTCATCGGGGAGATCGCCCCGGAGAGCACCAGAACATCTGGAACGTCATGATCGCACCGATCCGCGCGATCCGGCCGAGAAGCGGCCGGTAGGAACGGATTCCCGAAGCGGACGGCCCTTCCCCGAGAAGGACCATCGGCCCGGCCAAAGGTCAAGAGAAGGAAAAAACACCATCAAACGAACGGCGCCCATCCCCTGGGGGAATGGGCGCCGTTCAGTACTTCAGCTCATGGACGACCCTGGGCCGAGGTCGACCAGAGATGAGAAGCGCTGATCAGCCCGGATGCCGGGAGTCTCAGTGAGCGGCCTCGTAAGCGGCCCTGACCTCACTGGAGACGCGGCCGCGGTCGCTGACCTGGAATCCGTTCTCACGGGCCCACGCCCGCACATCGGAAAGGTCGGTGCGCTCCGACGCCGGACGCGATTTCGCGCCGGACCGGCCACGGGCGCTGGAACGCCCGCCGACACGCCGCGCGTGCTCCACCCACGTGGCTAGAGCCTCACGGATGGCCTCCGCGTTGGCGGACGAAACATCGATCTCGTAGCTGACGCCGTCGAGTGCGAAACTCACTGTCTCATCGGCCTCTCCACCGTCGACGTCGTCGACGAGGATGACCTGGACCTTCTGGGCCATGTGCTCGCTCCTGGGAATTGATCGGGGGAAAACCTGTAGAAGAATCTTGACGCGCACATCCCAGAATGTCAAAGCCGACGCACACACTTATCCGTCTCAGGCCACCCATTGGCACCCCACGCGCCCCAATTGGAGCGGCGTCACTCATTCACTCGTTCGGCGGAACCGACGCTCCCGAAGATCAACCGGTCACCGATGGGCGACCACCGCTGCACGCACAGCAGCGACCGGTACGACGATCACACTCCTTTAGACACCCCGACCGGTTCTGACTACCGGGTGGGATTCAGTTCGCGCAGCCCGAGCGCACGACTGGCACCGTGACAGATATCACGCCCCAGGCATCTTCCCAGCGCCGCTCTCAGCCTCCGTCGTCCGCCGCTACTCGGGCTTGACGAGAGGGAAGAGGATGGTCTCCCGGATGCCCAGCCCGGTAATGGCCATCAGCAGGCGGTCGAGCCCCATTCCCATGCCGCCCGACGGCGGCATCCCGTACTCCATCGCCCGGAGGAAGTCCTCGTCGAGCCGCATCGCCTCGATGTCTCCCTTTGCGGCGAGCAACGACTGGGCGACGAAGCGCTCCCGCTGCACGACGGGATCGACAAGTTCCGAGTAGCCGGTGGCAAGCTCGAATGAACGGACGTACAGATCCCACTTCTCGGCCACACCGGGGATCGACCGATGGGACCGGGTGAGAGGAGAGGTCTCCTCCGGGTAGTCACGCACAAAAGTCGGTGCGAAGAGCGTCGGGACGACGAGGTGCTCGAAGAGTTCCTCGGCCAGCTTTCCCGGGCCGTAGTGGGGCAGAACCTCGACGCCGAGACCACCTGCGAACTCGGAGAGACGTTCCATCGAGGTGCCGGGACCGATCTCTTCACCGATCGCCCGGGAGAGCGCACCATACAGCGTGATCTCTTCCCAGGTCCCCCCGAAGTCGTATTCGGTGCCGTCGGACAAGGCGACGACGGTGTCGCCGTGTACGGCAAGGGCGGCCGACTGGACGAGTTCTCGGGTAAGCACGGCGACGGTGTCGTAGGAACCATAGGCCTCGTACGCCTCGATCATCGCGAACTCCGGCGAGTGCGTGGAGTCGGCACCTTCGTTGCGGAAGTTGCGGTTGATCTCGAAGACCTTCTCGATCCCCCCGACGACGCAACGCTTGAGATAGAGCTCCGGTGCGATCCTCAGGTACAGATCAATGTCGAAGGCGTGCATGTGTGTCCGGAAGGGCCGTGCCGCGGCCCCTCCGTGGAGGACCTGCAACATCGGCGTCTCGACCTCGGTGAATCCCCTGTCGTGGAAGGAATCACGCAAGGAACGGACGACGCCCGCCCGCGTGCGGACGACGTCCCGCGCCGCCGGGCGGACGATGAGGTCGACGTACCGCTGGCGGACCCGGCCCTCTTCGGACAGCTCCTTGTGCAGCACGGGCAGCGGGCGCAGCGCCTTGGCCGCGATCTGCCAGGAGTCCGCCATCACCGAGAGCTCACCCCGCTTCGACGCGATGACCCTGCCGTGCACGAACACGTGGTCCCCGAGGTCGACGTCCGCCTTCCAGGCAGCGAGCTGCTCCTCACCGACCCCCGCGAGCGAGAGCATCACCTGGAGGCGGATGCCGTCGCCCTCCTGGATCGTCGCGAAGCAGAGCTTGCCGGCGTTGCGCTGGAAGACCACCCGCCCGGCCACCCCGACGACGTCGTCCGTCTCGTCGCCCGGAGAAAGGTCCGGGTGGGCGGCCCGGATCTCGGCGAGCGTCGTGGTCCGGGCGACGGTCACCGGGTAGGGGTGCCTGCCCTCGGCCAGAAGCCTTTCCCGCTTGGCCCGCCGCACGCGCACCTGTTCGGGCAGGTCCTCGCCGTCGGCGCCCAGGGGCACCTGACGTGGACTGGGGTTCTCGCTCGCCTCACCGGTCTCGGTCACGAGCGGAGAGATTATCGGTTCCGGTGGGGCGATCCGGGCTTCACCGCTGTGGAGGGCGCCCGCGGACGTACCGTTCCTCCGACGGCAGCTCGCCGACCGCACCGACGGCCCGGAGCAGGAGCATCTCCTCCTCGCACCGGCGCAGAAGGTCCTCGACGAGCGGGAGCCAGGGCCGGGTGTCCCCCTCGCCGATCGCCCGGAGCAGCTGACGCAGAACCGTCGCCGAGGCTTCGTGCGACGCGAGCATGCCGTCGAGGACGCTGCTGGAGTGCTCGGGGTCACCGGCTCCGGCGTCCAGCCCGGCGGGCAGGGGAACCTTCGCCTCGGCGGCGGCGGCGGCGAGGGCCGAGAGGGCGCGGGCGTCGCGTTCGACCCACTCCCGGCGGTCGAGGACGGCGCCCCACACCCCGGCGAGGGCGCCGGCCGTGCGCAACATCCCCTCGGCCTGCAGCGAGACGGCCGACCGCAGCAGTTGGGCGATCACACCCTCCGGCAGGGACCGGGAGACGACCCGTTGGTCGTCGGCGGATCCGGGATCGATGCCGGGGGCCGGAGCGAGGTTCTCCGACGACGACGCTGTCGCGGGCGCCGGCGCTGTGGACGCCGGCACTGCGGGCACCGCGGGCGCCGCGACGAGTCGTGGCGCCTCCACGGTTCCCATGACCTCGAAGACCATCGACCTGCTCCTTCGATCGGGGCCGTCCGCCGCCGCGCGCAGACACCCCGGCGGTACGCCTGTCGGGGCGGGGCGATGAACGGCGGGTAACTGAATGGGCCGTCCGTGCTTCCATCGACCTGCTGAGCGGATGACTTGACGGCCTCGATCGATCAAGTTGCCGGGAGAACGCTTCGGATCAAGCGATGACCATGCCGACGTCGAGCGCGGTGGCGTGCTGCGTGATCGACTCCACGTAGAGGTGGTCGACCCCGGTCTGCGCGTACTCCTTCGCCGAGGCGAGGTCGTCGACGCCCGACGCGGCGATCTCGACCTGTTCCGGTGTCGCGGAACGGATCTGGCGGACCGCGCCCGTCAGCACGTCCGGATGCATCCGGTCGCAGACGACGAAGCGAGCGCCCGCGAGCACCGCCTCGACGGCCTCGAGCGGCGTCCTCACGTCCACCTGGACGAGCGCGTCCGGGATACGCCGCCGCACGGCGTCCAGCGCACGCTCGACCGACCCGGCTGCGAGCGTGTGCTCCACCGTCACGTGGGCCGCGTCGTAGAGCCCGGACCGCCCGTTGCTCCCGCCACCGCACCGGACGGCGTACCGCTCCAGCGGGCGCAGCCCCGGTGTCGTCGCCCGGGTGTCGAGCAGGGTGGCCCCGGTGCCCTCCAGGGTCTCGGCCCACAGGGCGACGGTCGTGGCGATGCCCGACAGGTGGCGGATGATGTTGAGGGCAGTCCGTTCGGCGGTCATCAGCACGCGCGCGGGCCCGATGACGTCGGCCAGGACGTCGCCCGCCCGGACACGGCATCCGTCGAGCACGCGGAGGTCCGCCGTCGGGACCCGGAGACCGAAGCGCGCGGCGGCCTCCGCCAGGACGACGGGAAGAAGCAGCAGCCCCGAGGTGACGCCGTCCTCACGCGCGTAGATCTCACCCCGGCGGTCGTCGGAGGCCGGCACGGTGGCGGCGGTGGTGACGTCGATCCAGTTCGGCCCGAGTTCCTCCGACAGCGCCCGCAACACGAACTCGTGGACCCAGCCAGGGTCGAGACCGACGGCCGTCAGGGCGTCACGGGTACCTTCCTGCCAGGGTGCGCGCGGGTTCTCCCCCTCGCGGTGACGGCTCATCCAGCGCTCCCGTGCCCAAGGCTCTCAAATACCATGAGTCACGAGCTTACATCCGAGAGTGACGACCCTCGTGTCCGCGATCGACCCGGGTCAGGGAACGTCGGCCCCCTGCCCGACGGTGACCAGCACGTTGTCGATGAGACGCGTCGTGCCGACCCTTGCGGCGACGGCGAGCAGGGCCTCCCCCCGGAACCCCTCCGGGACCTCGGCCAACGTCACGGTGTCGACGAGCACGAGGTAGTCGACACGACAGCCCGGCTCCCCGGCCAGGACGTCTCCCGCGGCGCGGCGGACGGCGTCCGGGCCCTTCGCGGACCGGCCCGCCCCGGCGCGCAGGGCCCGGGCGAGCCCGAGCGCGACCGGCCGCTCGGACGGCGACAGATAGGCGTTGCGGCTGCTCATCGCCAGCCCGTCGGGTTCACGGACCGTCGGTACCCCCACGACGTCGACCCCGAAATCCAGATCGCGCACCAGACGCCGGATGAGCACCAGCTGCTGGGCGTCCTTCTGCCCGAAGAGGGCGGCGTCCGGCCGGGTGAGGTGGAGCAGTTTGGCGACGACAGTCAGGACGCCGTCGAAGTGCCCGGGACGGATCGCGCCTTCGAGGATCTCCCCGAGACGTCCGGCGCGGATCGTCACCCCGGGTTCGCCACCGGGGTAGACGACGTCCGGCGTCGGCGCGAACACGACGTCCACCCCTTCGCGCGCGCACAGGGCGAGGTCGGCGTCCAGGGTGCGAGGGTAGGCGTCAAGATCTTCGCCGGCACCGAACTGGAGCGGGTTCAGGAAGATCGTCGCGATGACGGAGTCGTAGCGCTCACGCGCCCTCCGGAAGAGGGTGGCGTGCCCCTCGTGCAGGGCTCCCATCGTCATGACGATGGCCACCCGCCCGCCGAGGGAGGCCCTGGCGGCGTCCAGTTCGGCCCTCGTGCGCGCCAGCACCGGCGACACCGGCGCCTCGATCCCCTCCACCGGGCCCACCATCCCTCTACGACGTCGACGTTCCGCCGTTCTCGCGGCGGTTCCGGCCGCCCACCGTACCCGGCGGCGACGTCACCCGGACGGCCCCCTCCACCTCCCGAAGACTAGGCACGGTCCTAGCAATATGATATCACTTTGCCATATCGAAAGGAGTGGCCATGTCGACCACCGTTCCCACCACCCCGGGTAGCAGCTCCCCCACCCCCGTGACCCCCGTCACGCCCGTCGGTCACAAGGGCCTGCGGGTGACGGTCACCGAGCACGACGCCTGGCAGGGCAACGGCTACCTCGCCGTCGCCCTGTTCGTCGCGCTGACCGGCGGCACGATCTGGAGTCTCGTGCGGGTGGACGGCGGCGCCGGCTGGCCGGTCATCGTCCTGGCCGCGATCCTGGCGACCGCCGCCTGCCTGATCGCCTTGTCGATCACGATCATCCAGCCCGGGCAGACCAACGTCGTCCAGATCTTCGGCGCCTACGCCGGAACCGCCCGGAGGACGGGACTGATCTGGCTGGCGCCGCTGACCACCAGGCGTACCGTGTCGGTCCGGGTCAGGAACTTCGAGACGACGCGCCTCAAGGTCAACGACGCCGACGGCAACCCGGTCGAGATCGCCAGCATCGTTGTGTGGCAGGTCTCCGACACCGCCGCCGCGACATTCGCGGTCGAGGACGCGATCGACTTCGTCGCCGTCCAGGCAGAGGCCGCCGTCCGGCACGTCGCCCGGAGCTACCCGTACGACGGTCCGGACTCCGTCGAGTCACTGCGCGGGTCGACCGACGTCATCAGCGCCGAACTCGCCCAGGAAGTCGCCGAGCGGGTCGCCGTCGCGGGGGTCGAGATCATCGAGGTCCGGATCAGCCACCTGGCGTACGCACCGGAGATCGCCCAGGCCATGCTCCAACGCCAGCAGGCGTCGGCCGTGGTCGCCGCCCGGTCCCGGATCGTCGAAGGCGCCGTCGGCATGGTCCAGATGGCGCTCGAGGAGCTCAACCGCGCCGATGTCGTCCAGCTCGACGAGGAGCGCAAGGCCGCGATGGTGTCCAACCTTCTCGTCGTCCTGTGCGGTGAGGGTCGCCCGACCCCGGTGATGAACACCGGCAGCCTCTACATCTGACGGCCATGTCCGACCGCTCGATGCCCGATCAGGCATCCGGTGATCCGCCGGACGACCGGACACCTCCCGTGAGCAGCAGGCCCGCCCGGCGGGCACGGAAGGAGAGGAAAGCGGTGCTGCTACGTCTCGACCCCGGCCTGCACGACGCACTCACCCGATGGGCCGACGACGAGCTGCGCAGCACGAACGCCCACGTGGAATACCTCCTGCGGAAGGCTCTCACGCAGGCCGGGCGCCTGCCCCGCGAGTGACCGCAGCACCCGCAGCGGAGAAGATCACGAATGGCAACGGTTCCGGCGCGAGAGGGGACGCCGGAACCGTTGGCGCGTCTCGGTATCACGCGGTTCGCAGCCCAGGTCGAGGTGATCTTCGAAGGACCGCGCCTGGCATACTGTTACCGGGTGAACGACCCGCCATCCCGGCAGGAAGGAATCAGTGTGCGCAGGTGCTGTCGCGATCGCAGCAGTGATTGCACACGCTGAGCTCACCCTGCCCCCGGCGACGGATCCAGCAAGCTGTCCGAAGGCGATCAAGGCGGGTGTTCGGGGCGTCGGATCCTGGGCGGTCACGCGCTGTTGCGCGGAGCGAGTCAGGTGTCACCGGCAGTAGCGCCGTCGGTCGTTGGGGACGTGCCGGACGACGTCCGCCGGGCGTGATCGAGAACCGGCGGGGCACGCAGGCAGGCAAGCGCGCAGGCGCGCGGTCGCGAGGGTTGCTGGGTCAGGCGCGACGGTGGGGTGAGTCGGCGAGGGCCGCGAGGAGGGCCTCGGCGTCCTCGGCGCGCAGTCTCCCGGCGGCGAGGGCCCGCCCGGCGGTGACACGGGCGAGGGCCCGGTAGGCGGTCTCGGCGTCGTCGATCCCGCTGGAGGCGAGGGCCTCCAGGTGGGCCGCGACAGTGCCGGCGTCTCCCCTGGCGACCGGACCGGTGAGGGCGGCGTCACCCTGGCGGAGCGCGTTGTCCAAGGCCGCGGACAGCAGGGGCGCCAGGACGCGGTGACCGTTCTCGATCCCGGCCGCGGTGAGGAGGTCGACGCTCTGGGCGACGAGGGTGACCAGGTGGTTGGCGCTGTGGGCGAGAGCCGCGTGGTAGAGCGGCCGAGCCTCCTCGGGGACGACGACGGGTTCGGCGCCCATCTCGACGACGAGGGCCTGAGCGATCGGCAGCACCGGCGCCGGGGCGCTGACCCCGAAGCAGCAGTCGACGAGCCGGGCGAGGTCGAGGCTGGTCCCGGTGAAGGTCATCGCCGGGTGAAGGGCGAGGGGGATCGCCCCGGCGGCCGCCGCGGGTGCGAGCACCCGCCAGCCGTACCGTCCGCTCGTGTGGACCACCAACTGGCCGCCCTGCCAGCCACCGGTCGCGGCGATGCCGTCGATCAACGGGCCGAGGGCGTCGTCCGGGACGGCGAGGAGAACCAGTTCCGCGCGTTCCACGACGTCCGGTATCTCAAGGACCGGGACGTGTGGCAGGAGCAGTTCGGCCCGCTCCCGGCTGGCGGCCGACACGGCGCTCACCCCGACGACGGCGTGTCCCGCCGCGCGGAGGGCGCTGCCGAGCACAGCCCCCACACGGCCCGTCCCGACCACGCCCACGCCCAGTCGGCCCGGCCGGTCGGAGGGTGTCGGGTAGTCCGCGTTCGATGTCATGGCTCGCGACGCTAGCCTGCACGGCGTGGGACGTCATGACCGGATCGCCGAACTCGCCCGACTACAGACCCTCCTCGGTGGCCCCCCGCTGGAGGTGGCCGACCTGGCCGCCGGATACGGCAGAACCGTCCGGACCTTGCTCGCCGCCGCCCAGGGGCCGATCCGGATCCACGCGGTCGACACCGCGAGTGGTCTGGACGACGACGTGCTCAATGACGAACGGGTGCGGTCGGTCATCGCGGACCTCGATGAGCCGTTGCCTTTCGAACCGGGAGCCCTCGACCGGGTCCTCTCGATTAACGTGGCCGAGCACCTGGTGGATCCCCGGGCCCACCTCGCGGACGCCTTCCGGGTGCTGCGGCCCGGCGGTCTGCTGGTGCTGGCGCACAGTGACTGGGACACCGCCCTGTTCGCCGGGGACGACGACGCGCTCACCCGCAGGCTGGTCGACCGGTTCGTGTCCACACCGCCGCGTTTCGCGGAGCGGGCCGACGGGTTCATGGGCCGCAAGCTGCTCGGCCTGGCCTCGGCGGCGCCCTTCGAGATCGAGACCGTCGAGACCTGGGCCGACTGCCACCGGCGCTTCGACGCCGACTCGGTGGGCTGGAAGGTGGCGCGCGGGGTGCTCGCCGCAGCGGTCGACGACCCGGACCTCGCAGCCGAGGCCCAGGCCTGGGTCGACCGTCTGGTCCGGCTCGCCGACGAGGGCCGCTTCCTCTTCACCGTGACGGACGTCGCCGTCGTCCTCCGCCGGCCGGACCCGGCGTAGACCGGAGCCAGCACCGGCGGAGACCGGAGACCGGAGTCAGTCCGCGGCCAGGGCCGCCACCGGGGAGTGACGCGCCGCGCGCCGTGCCGGGGCGACGGCGGCCAGGACACCGCAGCCGAGGGCGAGTGCCCCGGCGCCGAGGACCCGGACCGGGTCGACGACGAGCGGAAGGTCGCTCATCACCTCCCCGAGCAGGGCGTTCACCCCTGCCCACCCGAAGCCGACCCCCAGGACGAGGCCGAGCAGGACACCCGCGGCGGAGAGGACGAGAGCCTCGACGGTCAGGCTGACGCGCAACTGGTGTCCGGTCATGCCGAGGGCCCGTTGGACCGCGAGCTCCCGGGAGCGTTCGAGGACGGACAGGGCCATCGTGTTCGTGATGCCGACGACGGCGATGAGGATCGCCACGGCGAGCAGGCCGATGACGACCCGCAGCGCGATCGAGATCCACTCTTCCAGTTGGGCACGTTGCGTGATCGCACCCCAGACACGCGCCCCGGGGACATCCCTGACCTGTTCCCGGATGGCCGTCCGGTAGGTGGAGGCGGCGACGCCGTCGGAGGCCGCGAGCAGGAGGTGCCGGAAGGTCGTGTCCCCGGTGATCCGCGCGAGGTCTCCGGGGACGACCACGAGGGTCTCGAACCCGTCGATCGGCGCACGCCGGGCCGAGAACGACACGCCCGCGAGCGTGAACCGTTCCCCGTCTGCCAGGCCGAGGCGGTCCGCGGTCTTGAGGGAGACGAGCGCTGTCCCGGGCCGCAGGCCGAGGTCGCCGGCCCGCCAGACGGAGTCCAGACCCGCGTCGTCCACGGCCGCGACGTCCAGTGTCGTACTCGCCACCCGGTCGGCCGTTCCCGCGGCGCGCACGGCGACCGGCTTCGCAGAGACGATGACGGGGACGGCTCGCGCGGTCCCGGGAACCCCGGTGAGGCGGCCAGGAAGCTCTGCCGGCAAGCTGCCCTGGTACGGAGCGCTGACGATGATGTCCAGCGGGTTCCTCTCGTTGATCTCGTCGGCGCCGGCCACCTCGATCGACGATGCCCCGACGCTCATCATCGTCACGAGGCTCACTCCCGCGAGCAGCGAGACGCTTGTCGAGGCGGCACGGACGGGATTGCGGACGGCGTTGCCCACCGCGAGCCGCACGGCCAGCCGCCGTGGGACCACCGCCGCGATCAGCCGCACGAGGGCGGGGACGAGGACCGGTCCGAGCATCAGGACGCCGAACAGGGCGGCGGCCCCGGCGAACAGGCCTAGAGGCAGGCCGACCGCCGTCTTCCCCGACCTGGCAGCGACGACGAGCAGCGCCGTCCCCACCACGAGCGTCACGACCCCGGACCAGTACCGGACCGCCGAGGTGCGCCGGGCCGTCCGCGCGTCCGGCGGCCTCATCGCGGCGAGGGGCGCGACACGCATCGCCCGCCGGGCCGGAAGCACGGCCGCCGCCATCGCGGCGACGACCCCGATCGCGAGGGGGACGGCGAGGGTCCACGGGGCGATGCTGACGGTGACGCCCTCCATCGAGGGGAAACGCGAGCCCAG
>JAUPKQ010000153.1 GCA_030837345.1 Actinomycetota bacterium
AGAAGTTCGGCGACGACCAGGCCCGGGGCGCCGGGGGGTACGCGATGATGCGGGCCCTCCAGCTGCGGCGGACCCGGCTGCCCCACCCGATGGTCGAACGCGGTCAATTCCCTCACTGACCTCCCGTCACTCGCTCGGGCGCAGGCTCATCGGCCCGTAGACCGCGTCCCCGTCCCGCAGGAGGCTCACCTGCTCGACGCCCTCCTCGACGAGCGTGCGCCAGGTCTCGCCGATCCACGTCTCCGCGTCGGCCTGGCTGGGGAACGGCGTGGTCGGGGCACCGGACGGAACGACCGTCGAGCCGTCGGGTGCCTCGAAGCGCCAGGAGAAGATGCTCATGCGGAGCAACGCTAGTCCGGCCGCTACCCTCGGCGCGTGGTGGATGCCTCGCCGGTGCTCCTCGGAAGCGCCGCAGAACCTCTTCCGCGTCCCGGCTGCCGCTGCCGTGCCTGTCTCGGCGGCGCCACGGGGACGCGGACCAGCGCCCTCCGGGTCGGTGATGTCGTGCTCACCCCTGACGGCGCGCGCCGCGGTGACGACGCGCCCCTGCACGTCGTCGCCGGGGACGCCGTCCAGCACGGCAGGGTGCGGATCATCGGCCTCCCCGGCGGCCCGGGAGGCGGCCCCGCAAGCGGCCCGGGAAGCGGCCCCGGCGCCCCGCAGGCCGCCCTCGTCGTCGCGTCACCGGAGAGCGGGACGATCCTGTGGGCTCCCGCCGGGGAACCGCTGCCCGACCTGACCCTCGACGCCCTCTCCGGTGCCGGCGTCGACATCGCGGCCCTCGCCCTCGGCCCGGACGGCGGGGCCCTCGCCCGGACGCTCGCCGCCCTCCGCCGCGCCGGCGCCCTGTCCGACGGGTGCGACGTCGTCGCCGTCCAGATCGGTCACGGCACGGCGTCCGGACCTCTGTCGGCCCGCCTTGAGGCCTGGGGTGCCCGGCTCGCCCCCGACGACGCCCGGCTCGGCCCCGCGCGCGAGCCCGGCGAGATCGCGGACGCGCGGAGACGACCCCGGCGCACGCTCGTGCTCGGCGCGGCCTCGTCGGGGAAGTCAGCCGTCGCCGAGGCGCTCCTGGCGGCCGAGCCGGACGTCGACTACCTCCCGACCGGCGCCGCGCCGTCCGCCGCCGACCCCGAGTGGGCCGCCCGTGTCGACGCGCACCGCCGCCGCCGTCCCCCCTGGTGGAGGACCCTCGAAGGGGCCGGGCCCGCGGAGACGCTGGCCACCCCGGGATCCCCCGTGCTGCTCGACTCCCTCGGGACCTGGGTGAGCGAACTCCTCGGCCGCCTGGGCGCGTGGGACGACGCCCCGGGGTGGCGGGAGGCCTTCGAGAAGGAGGCCGACGCCGTCGTCCGGGCGTGGACGCGGACCGGGCGACGGGTCGTCGCGGTCGGCGAGGAGACCGGATGGGGCGTCGTCCCCGGCACACCCGCCGGACGCCGGTTCCGCGACGCCCTCGGCACGGTGAACCAGAGGCTCGCCGCCGAGTCCGAACAGGTGCTGCTGGTCGTCGCCGGGAGGATCGTCCCGCTCGCGGACGGTCCCGGGCTGCCGGCACCGGAAGGAGCACGGTGAACGATCCGTCGCAGGACGACCCGCCGCCGGACGACCCGTTGCAGGCGACCGCCGACACGGTGACCGACCCCGACGAGACCGCCGGGGAGACCGCCCGCCGGGCCCTCGGCCCGGACGGCGCGTACGGCCGTCTCGGAGAGCTCGCCATCTGGTGGGCCTCCGTCACGGGCGAGACCGCACCCCGGCGCGTCCTCCTCGCGGGAGGTGGCCGGGACGTCGCCGCCCGCCGTCCCGGGACCCGTGCCCTGGCGCTCCCCCGAGGCGGGAGCGTGGACGACGCGATCCGCTGGGGACTTCGCACCGCGGACACCGCCGCGGACGACGGAACCGATCTCGTGCTGCTGTGTCTCGACGACCCGTTCTCCTGGCGGGCGATCGTCGCCGGGCTCCTGGCGCTGGAACCCGCCGAGGCCTGCGGCTGGCCCCAGGATCGCGGCATGGGCGACGAGCAGTGGATGGACGAGGTGACGGCCCTGCGGGACACGCTCCGCAGGACCCGGGGCAGCGGCACCGAGCCGACGCGGTTCCTGCACGCCCTCGGCGCCCCGGCGCCCGCCGCCGCGACCGCCCTGCTCCTTGAGTCCACCGCACGCCGGACACCGGTCCTGCTCGACGGCCCCGGCGCCGCCGCCGCCGGGCTTCTCGCGATGCGCGCCCACTACGGGGTGCCACGCTGGTGGCAGGTCGCCCACCTCGGTGAGGACCCGCTGCACGAACGCCTGCTCGGCTCACTCGGCCTGGAGGCGATCACCAGGCTCGGGACCGTTCCGGAGGACGGCACGGCCTCCCTCGCGGCCCTCGCCCTCCTCGACACGGCGCTCGCCCTGCTCGCGCCGAACGACCTGGACGGACCAGCCGGACCGGACGGGAACGCCGATCACTTCGGAGGTCTGGACCCGGATGCCTGACGTCCCGGCGGCGGGGATCCCGCTCAGCGACGGCCTGCGGATGGCCGTCGGCACCCTGACCGCTCTCCCGGTACCTCCGCCACGGCGGATCGACCGCCGGGTCGCCTCGGTCGCCATGCTGCTCGCACCGGTCGCCGGGCTCGTGCCCGGGCTGGCCGCCGCGGCCGTCGCCCTCGTCGCGGGGGCCGTCGGGGCCTCACCGTTCCTGGCGGCGGCCCTGGCCCTCGGGACCGTCGCCCTCGCCACCCGGGGCCTGCACCTCGACGGGCTCGCCGACACCGCCGACGGCCTGACGGCCGCCTACGACCGTGTGCGTGCCCTTGAGGTGATGCGCAAGGGCAACACCGGCCCGGCGGGGGCGGGAGCCCTGGTCCTGGTGCTCCTCGTGCAGGTGACCGCCCTGGCCCAGGCGATCGAGGGCCTCGGCCCGGTCGCGGCGGCCCTCGGCGTCGTGATCGGCCGTTCGGCGCTCGTCCTCGGGTGCAGCCACGGCATCCCCGCCGCGCGTCCGGGAGGGTTCGGCGCGGCGGTCGCCGGGAGCGTGCCGAAGGTCTGGGTGGCGGCCGACCTCCTCCTCGTCGCCGTGGCCGCGGCATCCGTGGTCACGCCCTTCG
>JAUPKQ010000020.1 GCA_030837345.1 Actinomycetota bacterium
CTCGGCTGGACACCGCCGTAGATCGTCGCCTCCTTCGTGCCGGTCCTCAGGCCGTTCGCGCCGTCGATGAACCGGGCGCCCCAGCTCGTCAGCGAGGAGGCCTGGAAGTTGTTCACCATGTCGAGATAGCCGACGTCGCTGCTGTTGCCGCTCCACGACCAGCCCATCATGCCGAGGCGCTGGGACGCGGTGTACGACATGATCGTGTTCTCGTCGGGGTCGCCGTCCGAGTGCTGGTTGCCGAACTCCCCGACCATGATGGGGAGCTTCTTGGACGTGAAGGCGTCGAGGTAGGCCTTCACCTCGGCCGCGGTGTCGAACACCCCGTACATGTGGATGCTGAACATCGTGTTGCCGGTCGGGTCCGCCGCGAGCACGGCCGGGGCGTTGTCCCGCATCGTGAACGACCAGTCCTGCCCCCAGTTCGGGGCGTCGACCACGATCGTGTGGGCCAGGCCGGCGTCCCGGATCTTCTTGATGGCTGCCGACGTGTCCGTCGCCCACGTCTGGTACCCGTTGTTGCCGTAGGGCTCGTTGCCGATGTTGATGAGGACGTGGTCCTCCTGGCCCGCGAGCACCTTCTTGAGCTCGACCCAGTAGTCGGCGGCCTTCGCGAGCGTCGTCGCGCCGCTCTGCTCGCCGTATCCGGTGGTGTCGTGCACCTCCAGCACGCAGATCAGCTTGTTCGTCGTGCACAAGTTGATCACGCCTGTGACGTCGCTGGCGGAGTTCTTCGTCCAGCGGACGCCGTTCGAGAGCACGACGCGGACGGAGTTCGCCCCGGCCGCCTTGATCCCGGCGAACGAGCCCGTCTGGCTCGTGTACCAGGTGTGGGCGTGGTTGATCCCACGAAGTACGAGGTCGGTTCCGTTCCGTTCGACGAGCCGCCCGTTGCTGACATGGATGCCCGGACCCGCAGCCTGCGCGGGAGGCAGGACGCCCACCAGGCCTGTCGCCAGGCACACGGCTGCTCCCACCCCTATCGCCAGTTGTCGTCGCATCGTTTCCTCCGGATCAGGCCCTCAAAGGGGCCGGGGTTCGGAGCCTGCACGCAGACTCCACCGAGACCCCCTCCCATGCCGTATGTCCACGCCGGGCGGGCGAAAGGTTGCTCGCGGGTTTCAGGCGGTCACTCCGCGGTTCACGGGAATGCCCAGGCTCAAGACTCGGTGGCCGTCGCCTCCATGATCATGCGTCCGGTAGGCCAGGTCGCGGACGTCGGCCCCGCACCCGCGCTCGCCGTGCCGGGTGATCAGGGGATGCGGCCCGTCGATGACCACCTCGTCCCGGGGCTCGCAGTGCAGGATCAGGCCATTCGTTCACCCTCAGTCACAACCCGTTGCGCGGAAAGGCTCACTGCAGGCGATGCCGTCCACCATCTCCCCGAGGTCCTTCGTCTGGTACTCGCCGAAGGCCTTCGCCGAGAAGGGGTGCACCGTCCCGGCGGCTCTTCCAAGATTTTCGTAACGAATGATCCAATGAGCCTTTCCGGGTAACGGGCCGCAGCGCCGGGTGATCGCGATGGTCGCTGGCCGGCGGGGGCGTTCCTGGCGAGGTTTTCGGGTGGAGCATGTGTTTTTCGGGCACCTGAACCGTTTGTGACGCGGCGACTCGCGTTGTCGAGGTGTGATCGACCCGACCACCAAGGGTCGATGATCCCCACGATTGCCGTACTCGATGAGGATGAGTCGAGGACCGGGTAACGCATCCGCATCGCGGACCGCAGGGAATCAACGTGTGCAATCACCGTCGCGATAACGACAGCAACTGCACACACTGAACCCTCAACGCCGAAACGGCGGGTCGGTCATCCGATATCAGCATGCCAGGTTCGGTCCTGGTGAGCGATCAAGAGACGCAGTCCATCGATGATCGCCTCACTCCGCTGCCCCTTGTCACCAAGCATGGCGCGGAAAGGCTCACTGCCTACGAAAATCTTGTAAGAGCCGTCCCAGCGACGTGGGCCGAGCTCACCGAGATCACCGAGCTCAGCCGCGAGATCGCCGCATCGGGTACGGCGCCCCGGCGCGACGGGTTCAACTCGGGCAACGACGCCCGGTGGGAGGGGACGGACCGGGTCGAGGACGGGCTGCTGCACCTCAGCGTCGGTGAGGTTTACGACAAGTGGGTCGCCCACGAGATCCCCTTCAACGATCCCCGGGTGGCCGCGGCCATGGACTGGGCCGGCGACGTCTTCTACCTGCCGCCGGTGGACCCCTCGGTGCTAGGGGCCTTCTGGGCCGGGGTGCTCGGCTGGGTGAACGGGAAGAGCACCAGGGAGGTCCTCGATGCGATCGACGCGGCCTGGCCCACCAGCTGACGGCCGTTCCGGCAGGTGACGATCAAGGTGCCCGCGACAGGAGTCGAACCTGCACCGTCCTGGACCTAAACCAGGTGCCTCTGCCTGTTGGGCTACGCGGGCATGATCGCAAGGTTACAGGACGCCGGTCCCCGGGACGGTGTCGCCGGACCCATCAGGCCGCGTCGACAACGGTGACCGTACGGCTCTGGACTCCCCAGTTCGCGGCATCCGCATTCGGCATCCACACATCGACGATGTCACCCTGGATCCAGGTGCCGATGTCGGCGGCATAGCAGTACCCGTACCCGTCGACCTTCAGCCTCGTCCCCCACGGAATTCGCCGCGCGTCCACCGCGCAGGTTCCGGGCCCGGCGGCGAGCCCGGACGCAGTCTGCCCCGCGTCTCCGTAGGCCGTGACGCGCAGGGTCATCGTCGTCCCGGCCGCCAGCGGTGCCGCCCTCACGGAGCCGTCGTCGCCGAGGCGGTACGGCGTCGACAGCTGCCCCGTCGACGCCGCGCTTGCGTCATTCCGCAGGGCCGCCACTGTGTAGTACGCGCCCTGGCACGGGAGGGGGTCTGTGACGGTGAGGGTCTCCTGCCCCCAGTCGTCAAGCCAGCCGACGGATTGACCGTTGCGCCACACCCGGTACGCGGTGGCGCCGGGCACCCGGGACAGTGATATCCGCACGGCCCCGCCCGACAGTTTCCCCGTCACCGTCGCGGGCGCGGGGAGGTGGTCACTGAGATCGATGCGGGGAGCCTGCGACGTTGCGTTACGAGAGGGTCCAGTCACCCGGGACGGCGGAACCTCGGCACTGAAGTGCTGGCAGGCCGCAAGCGAGGCCCCCGTGCCCGTGCTGGTACTGGTACTGCTCGTCGCCGGGGACTGCGGCAC
This sequence comes from Actinomycetota bacterium, assembly GCA_030837345.1. Classification (GTDB taxonomy): domain Bacteria; phylum Actinomycetota; class Actinomycetes; order Actinomycetales; family Kineosporiaceae; genus JAUPKQ01. Next base: position 3,198 of record JAUPKQ010000020.1, read on the forward strand.
TGTCCGGTTCGGTGCCGTGCTGGATGCCGTGACGCGGGTCGGCGTCGCTCCGCTCCCGGCACAGGAGCCGCCGTCCAAGAGGCATCTCGTGGGCAGAGCACCGAGACCCGCCGAATGCGTGACCACGAGCCCGACGGTCACCGAGCCGCCAGCCGGGAGATCCGTGTTCCACGGCTGCGGGGCGACGGTGATGTGCCCGGTCCGGGCCGATGCCATGCCGTCCCACACGCTTGTGACGCGGGCGCCTGCGGGCAGGTCGAACTCAAGCCTCCATCCACGCCGGGAGGTCTCGCCCGCATTACGGACGGTGTACGCGCCGGAGTATCCGCCATCCCAGCGCTCGGTGGCGGCGAAGACCGCCGTCAACGTCGGACCGGGGGAGGACGACGCGGCGCTAGATGATCCTTTCGCCATGGCAACCCCGGCGGGAACCACCAAGGCGACGGCGACGGCACCGATCAGTGCGGTGCGGCGGACGCGCGGCGCGGTGGTCCGGACGGGGACTGGGACGGCGTGACGGCGGTGAGGTGCTGGGGCTGACTCCACGAACGGGACGCTAGACGTGTTCCGGGAGATGGCGACCGTCCTTAGACGTCCCCAGAGGAGCAGTTCAGCTGGCCCTAAACAAGTGAGGCCGACCACCTGTTGATCATGAATAGTCGGCGACTGGGTGCCGGGCGTTCACCCCGATGGTCCGGGGTACCGTCGATCAGCATGAGCGATCACTGCTGCGCTCGCGACGGTACGTGCACACGCTGAACGCGCGACGCCGGGCCGGGCTCAGGATGACGACCGGCGCGGCCGATCCGAAAGACGTGGCCCGCGATACGGGAACGACCCGGTTGCAGCGTTGGGAGAAGTTGGTCGACGAGACTCTCCTGCTGCTCTCCGTGCTGTTCATTGTCGTGTTCTCCGTGCCCGTGCTGTGGCCGGACGCCGAGGTCTGGGTCCTGCGCGGCTGCGCGGTCGCCGAACAGGGCATCTGGTTCCTGTTCGCCGCCGACCTGGTGGTGCGCACGGCCC
>JAUPKQ010000154.1 GCA_030837345.1 Actinomycetota bacterium
ACCCGGCACGCGGCAACGCGGTCAGACCGGGACCCTCCCGCCACAAGGCGAGAGTGCAGCCTGAGACGTCATTCATGACAACTCGACTGCAACGGAAGCGGGCAGACGTCCTCCAGGGAGGAGTGACCGCGCTCTCCGTCGCCGGAACCCTCCTGGGCCTCTCCCTCACCCTCACCACGCGATTGCACAGGCACCTCGTGTGGCCGTCGGCCGTCATCACCGCCGCGACGATCGCCGGAGCCGGGTACGTCGCCGTCCCTGTCCACATCACTCCCGAGGGAGCGATCGAGTCACTCGCCGAGGGGGACAACCGGTCGGCCAAGCACCAGTACACCGAGGCCATCTCGGCGTACACCCGGGCGATCGAAGCCGATCCGCAGTACGCCGTCGCCTACGAGCACCGGGCGATCGCCCAGGCGGTGCAGGCGAGCCCCCAACGTGACTCGATGGTCATGTACTTCTCCGCCAGTACCCCGACGGCGCTGCGCGCCTCCATCCGGGACATGGAGAAGGCCAGGGCTCTCGGCAGCGAGTCACTGTCCACCCTCGTGCACCTCGGGTACGCCAATGAGAGCATCGGCCGGTTCACCGAGGCCGAGCCACCCCTGCGCCGCGCGATCACCCTCTTCCCCAGCCTGCCGCTGCCCTGGATGGATCTCGCGCTTTCCCTGCTCGGGCAGGGACGTCAGCAGGAGGCGGAAAGAGCCCTCGACGAGGGAATCCGCAAGCTGGTCGCTCGCCCGTCCGCAGTTGAGCGGCGGGAACTGTTCGCCACGATGCGCTCGGCGTTCTTCGAGTTCGCGGACCGGTATCCCGGCAGGCGGCAGGGAGCCGAGACGCTGATCTCCCGGCTAGTCCGGGAGGAAGGGCGGCAGATGATGCCGGACGCCGCCGGGTCCTCACGAGGCGGCGTGACCGACTTCGCCCTGTCCCAGAAGACCTACGCCCTCCAGATCAAGCTGCGGTACGCGAACTTCGCGCCCCGCACCCGGGTCGCCTGGCTGGTCTACTACCGGGCGGCTCCGGACGACGACTGGGTCCAGCGGCCCGACATGATCAGGTACGAGATGGCGGTGAAGGCCGAGGGGAAGGCGGTGCTCCCGGTCAACGACACCGCTTGTCCGACGGCGGGGGAGTACCGCGCGGAGTTCTACCTCGACGGCCGGAAGGTCGCTGAAACCCGTCTTGAGCGCACCGGGCCTCCGGTAGCCCTCGGTGCGGACGTTGTCATGACCCGGCGCAATGACCCGATCGGCGGCCTGTCCTACTGCGCGCCGTCCTCCTGGGCCGTCTCCGCTCCCTACTCCGGGGCCGCCGACCTCAGCTCCGCCGACTCCCGCACCCGCATCAGCCTGCGGGCCCTGCCCTTGACACAGCCACCGGCGACACCGGCAGCACGAGTTCGTCTCACCAAGAAGGTCGCAGACCGGCTGGCGGAGCAGTTCGCCGGAGGACGGGTCACGGAGCGGATCCCGGTCGATCCGGACGACCGGACCCAGATCGTCCGGCGTTTCAGGCTGACCGGCGATCTCGTCGCGGGAGTGACGGTGCAGGTGGGGACCGACAACGTCCTGCGGACGATGACCGTGGTCGGCCCCGACGGCGACCGGAGCGTGCTGACAGAGATCAGCGAATCCGTCGCCATCGGGAACGTCGCCTGAGCGACGCCCCAGGCCCCGGCACGTGACGGGCGGATGTTCCTTTGACGAGAAAAGGTATTTCTCCGCCCGGTGGTGAGGTTTCCGTCATCGGGAGAATAGCTGTGCCGTCGCGCTACGATGCTTTCCGTGGATCAATCGTCGCAGAAGCCTGTCTCGAACACCGACATCTCGGCACTGCTCGACTTCTGGACCCCTCTTCTCACCCGTCTCTGCGTCGAACGAGGTGTCTTTGATGCCTATGGCGACGAATGGCGGTATGACGACGACGTGGCGAGGTCCCTCGAGGTCAACGCGGACGTCTTGAGGCGAATAGTGCGGGCGCTTTCTTCGCGAGATGTGTTCGAGGAGAACGCCGAGGGCGCTCACCGTCTGACGCCCCTCGGGCGGGTGCTGATCCCCGGTCCCGGGCCACTTGCCGGAGTCTCCGGTTTCACATCGTGGGACCTGCACGCCTGGGCCGAGGCGGAGCACACGCTGCTGACGGGCGAGGCTGGCTTCCACCATCACTACGGAACCGACTACTTCACCTGGCTGAGCGACCACAAGGAGGCGTTTGCTCAGTTCAGTGAGGCCATGAAACAGCGGACGCACAACCTGCTCGTGTCCGGGATCTCGGCCTACCCCTGGCCGTCCGCCGGGACCGTCGTGGACGTCGGCGGTGGTTCGGGGTACCTGCTGTCAGCCGTTCTCAGGGAGAGGCCCAGCCTTCGTGGAATCCTCTTCGACCTCCCGGCCGCGCTCGCCGACGCCGAGGAGTATTACGAGAGCTGCGGGCTGACCGATCGCGTCACCATTGCTCCAGGAGACGTCTTCGACGGTGTGCCGCCAGGGGCGGAGATCTACGTGCTGGCCAGTGTTCTGCATGACTGGAGTGATGACGACGCCACGCGAATCCTCAGGACGTGCAGGAAATCCATGACGCCGTCATCCACTCTCGTGGCGTACGAGACAGTTCTCGGCGAGGGTCCGGAATCGGCCATGTACTACGGTCTCGATCTGCACCTGGCGATACTGGTGAACGGCAGGGAGAGGACCCGTCCTGAATGGAGCTCGCTCTTCGGGCGGGCGGGCCTGCGGCTGACCAAGGTGATCAGCACTCCCGGCCTGAGCTGGCTGGAGGCTGTTCTCGCCGAATGAGATCGTCAGCCGGCGAAGGCGTCCTGGATCTCCAGGGCGATCTTCTCGGCATCCTCCCACGCCGTCACTCGTCGTCGAGGGTGACGACCCCGCGCGAACCGTCGAGCGTGACCCGATGGCCGGTGCGCAGCCGCCGGGTCGCGTCGGTGACACCGACGACGGCGGGGATGCCGTACTCGCGGGCGAC
>JAUPKQ010000155.1 GCA_030837345.1 Actinomycetota bacterium
AGCCGCCGTCAAGGCCGCCGTGATGTGCGAGGACGCCGCCCGCGCCGTCCACCTCGCCCGCCAGCTCGGATCCGTCGAGCCCCTCCGGGACGAGGACATCGACATCCTCTACACCCGCTACCAGAACGTGTACGGTCAGCACTAGGACCGCAACCCTCCGTACACCCTCCAGTAGGCGCCGCCCCCCGCGAGAAGTTACTCTCCGGGCAAGGTCACCTCGACACGGTCAGAGGGGACCGGGTACAACGATGGTCCACAGGTCGGGCACCGGCCTGGCGTCGGAGGAGTCCAAGGGATGAACCACACCTGCCGGATCGAACTCGACGGCCGCTCGTACGAGCTTCCCGTCGTGGAGGGCACCGAGAACGAACGGGCCGTCGACATCAGCAGCCTACGAAGCCACACCGGGTACATCACCCTGGACGACGGATACGGCAACACCGGGTCCTGCACCTCCGCCATCACCTACATCGACGGCGAACAAGGCATCCTCCGCTACCGCGGCATCCCCATCGAAGACCTCGCCGAACAGAGCTCCTTCGTCGAGGCCGCCTGGTTGGTGATCTTCGGACACCTCCCCACCTCCACCGACCGCGAACGCTTCAGCGCCCTCCTCACCGCGAACTCCCAGCTCCCCCAGAGCATGCTCAAACACTTCGACGCCTTCCCACCCCACGCCCACCCCATGGCCATCCTCTCAGCCATGATCAACACCCTGAGCTGCCACGAACCCCCGCAAGCCGAGATCACCGACGACGCCGGCCTCGAACGCGCCGCGGCCCGCCTGATGTCCAAGGTCCGCACCATCGCCGCCGCCAGCTACAAGGCCTCCATCGGCGAACCCGTCGTCTACCCCCGCTACGACTACCGCTACGCCGAGAACTTCCTCCACATGATGTTCTCCCTGCCCTTCAAAGAACACGAAGTCACCCCCGAGGCCGCCAAAGCCCTCAACCTCTTCCTCCTCCTGCACGCCGACCACGAACAGAACTGCTCCACCAGCACCGTCCGCATGGTCGCCTCCAGCCAGGCCAACCTCTTCGCCAGCTGCGCCGCCGGCGTCTGCGCCCTCTGGGGACCCCTCCACGGCGGCGCCAACGTCGCCGTGATCGAAATGCTCCAACACATCCACGACTCCGGCGTCAACGTCACCGACTACGTCAAAAAGGTCAAGTCCAAGAACTCCCGCACCCGCCTCATGGGCTTCGGACACCGCGTCTACCGCAACTTCGACCCGCGCTCGCGGATCCTGAAGAAGGCCGCCGACGAGCTGCTCTCGACGCTCCACGTCCACGACCCGCTTCTCGACATCGCCCAGGAGCTCGCCGACGCGGCCCTGGGCGACGACTACTTCATCGAGCGCAAGCTCTACCCGAACGTCGACTTCTACAGCGGGACGATCCTTCGGGCGATCGGCATCCCCGTGAACATGTTCACCGTCATGTTCGCGATCGGCCGGATGCCGGGGTGGATCGCCAACTGGAAGGAGATCCACGACGACCCGTCCACGCGGATCTACCGTCCCCGCCAGGTGTACACCGGCAACACGCTGACCGAGTTCGTCCCCCGCACCGAACGCTAGGGGAACGCTAGGAGACGGTCACCCCGTACGCCTCCTGGAAGAACGCCGCGGTGACGTACTCCGGGCTCACATAGGCGAAACCGCTGTCGCCCCACGACGTCCCCCAGCTGTTCCGGACGATGAACGCGCCGTCCTCCCTGTACCCCACGACGCAGACGGCGTGCCCGCCCCGGACCGTCTCCGGCCGGAAGTCAGTGATCATTGTCCCGTCGCGGGGCGCGTTCATCCAGGACTCGTCGACCTGGACCCCGGTGAGGACCGGGCCGTTCGTGGCGAGCCACGTCCTCCAGTGGGGCAGGTCACGGTTCAGGTTGAAGTACGACGCGACCTTCAACCGGGCGCACCGGGCGTACAGGGAGTTCTCGCTCCCGGCGTACATCGACGTCGAGAGGTGGAACGGGACGTCGTCCAGCAGCGCGGCACCGTACTTGCGGGCGACGTCCATGGCCGCCTTCAACGACGTCCCGGCCTCCTCGACGAAGGTCTGGGGGCGCGCGACGAACTGGTCGGTCTCCTTCGAGGCCATCCAGATGAACCGGGCCGACAACCCCTGCTGCGGAGAGATCTTCCCCGCCGTGACGAACGTCCACCGCAGGACGCCGTCCGCGGTGGCCCACCCCACGCAGGACCCGGTCGTCTCCTGGTCACCGACGGTCCACCAGTCCTCGCGCAGATCCACGGACGGCGGAGCCGCCTGCGGGGCCGTGAGCAGCCCTGCCTCCAGGCTGTCGGCGAAACCCCAGTCGTCCGTGGTCCGCGGGGAAGGCTTCAGGTTGCACACGAAGGGCCCTCGGGGTTTCGTTGACATGGCTGGTCCTCCCCACGATCGGCGGCCACGGCAGCCCAGCGGCGACCGTCTGACCCGGAGGCACCCATCAAAGAGGAAGACAGGACCGAACAGGTACCGAACGGGCAGATGGAACAGATCCCGTGACTATCCCTGCGACCCGCGGCACCGCCGGGAATGCCTCGCCCCCGGGCACCGTTGGGACTGATACCTCCGTGGGTATAGCGGAGGCCCGGAGGACCGCACCTGTCCGAGCCGGCAACTCACGACCCGTCGGAGGCACCTCATGGCAACCATCACCCTCACCGAGTCCACCTTCGAGAGCACCGTGGCCAAGCCCGGCATCGTCCTCGTCGACTTCTGGGCGACATGGTGCGGGCCCTGCCGCATGTTCGCCCCCGTCTTCGAGAAAGCATCGGAGAACCACCCCGACATCACCTTCGGCAAGGTGGACACGGACGCCGAGCAGGCCCTCTCCACCGGCCTCCACATCAGCTCCATCCCGACCCTGATGGCCTTCCGCGACGGCATCCTCCTCTTCGAGCAGGCCGGCGCCCTCCCCGGCCCCGCCGTCGAACAGCTGATCGCCAAACTCCGTGAGGTCGACATGGACGAGGTCCGCGCCCAGCAGGCGGCGGACTCCACCCAGAAGACCCACGCCTGACCTTCCGGTACTTTCCCGCCCTCGCGCGCCGCATGATCGAGAACTTGGGTGACGGAGGTGATGATCCTTATGTCGCGATCGTCACCTGAGTTCTCGATCAGTCCCCGGTCGTTGGCGATTGACCGACCCGACACACAGGCCGGCAAGAATCCGCTCAAGATCATTACCGGCGGGAACCCGCGTCCAGGCTGAGGATTTTTCAGATGTTGCTGGTGTAGATGGCCGCTTTGAGGCTTGCCGGGCCTGTTATTACCCGATCACGTCAGGCGGCCAGGCGGACGGATGACTTCGGCCGGGTCGAGGTGAGGGAGTCACCCTGGCCGCGTAAACTGCGGTCGGTTTCGAGGCGGTGGGGCCCGCTGACCCCGGACGGAGACCCCTTCATGGTGAGTGGCGACGCGCGGACACCTGGTCGCGCCTTCGCGGTGACGTCCACGCCACCGCGCGTCCCCCGCGGGGCGAGAACGGCTCCCCTCGCTCCCAAACCGGTCGCCCCCGAACCGATCGCTCCCGATACCGATCCGCCGGTGCCCGCGGGCCGGACCGGGACCGGCCCGAGCCAGGTGCCGGTGATCGCGGCGATCTCGGCGGGCGGGGCGTGCGGGGCGCTGGCCCGGTACGGCCTGGCCAGTGCCTGGCCGCATCCGGCGACCGGCTTCCCCTGGTCCACGTTCGTGATCAACGTGTCGGGATGCGCGCTGATCGGGGTGCTGATGGTGATCGTGACGGAGGTGGTGGTCGGACGCCGGTTACTCCGCCCGTTCCTTGGAGTCGGGGTGCTGGGCGGCTATACGACGTTCTCCACCTATGTCCTCGACGTGCACAAGGCGGCGACGGCCGGGGTGTCCGGAGTGGCCTTGGTCTATCTCGCGGTCACCCTGATCGGGGCGATGCTGGCGGTATGGGCCGGAGCCGAAGCCACCGGCTGGCTGATGGCCCGGCGCCACCGGGTCCGGTTGCTGACGCGCCGGGGCCCCGATCGGGGAGGGCGGTGACGTGGAGGTGACGTTCGAGGGAGCGGCCCTGCGGCTGACGGTGTTCGTCGGGGAGACCGACCAGTGGCACCACCGGCCGCTGTACACCGAGATCGTGCACCGGGCCCACGCCGCGGGCCTGGCCGGCGCGACGGTGCTGCGGGGGATCGAGGGCTACGGCGCCTCCTCCCGGATCCATACCGTCCGGTTGCTGTCGTTGTCGGAGAACCTGCCGATCGCGGTGATCCTCGTGGACGAGGCGGACAAGGTCCGGGCTTTCCTGCCCCAGCTCGACGAGCTGATCGAGGAGGGCCTGGTACTCGTGGACCCGGTCGAGGTGATCCGCTACGTCGGCCGGACCCGTTCCGGCGGGGTCGACGGCCGTGGCCGTCGCGACGGACAACGGTGAACGGAAACCTCGTGACGATCCTGCTCGTCGCAGTGGGCGCGGCCGCCGGGGCACCGGCGCGCTACCTGAGCGACCGGGCCGTGCAGGCCCGGCACGACTCGGTGTTCCCCTGGGGCACCCTGACCGTGAACGTCGTCGGCAGCCTGCTGCTCGGCCTGGTCGCCGCGCTGCCCGTGGACCCCGCCGTGGCCGCGCTGGTCGGGACGGGGTTCTGCGGCGCCCTGACCACATACTCCACGTTCAGTTACGAGACCCTGCGCCTCGCCCAGGGCAGGGCCCACTTCTACGCGGCCGCCAACATCGTGGCCTCATTGGCCGCCGGGCTCGGCGCCGCCGGGCTCGGTCTGATGCTCGGCCACGCCATCACCGGCGGTTGAGCGCATCCGGCCCGGTGGCCCGCCCGGGGGCCGGGACCCCGCCGCTCGCCTTCGGCCAGAATCACCCGGTGAGAGCAACCGCGGTGAGGGAGCGGCCGGGATGTGTGCTAAGAGTGACCCCGTGAAGGTTGTGGCGGCGTACAACATCAAAGGCGGGGTGGGGAAGACCTCCACCGCCGTCAACCTCGCCTACCTCGCGGCCCGCGACGGTTTCCGCACGTTGCTGTGGGATCTCGACCCTCAGGGCTCGGCGACCTACCTGCTCAAGGCCGAGGCCCGGGTCAAGGGCGGCGGCCGAGCACTCGTCGTCGGACGGCGGACCGCCGGCGACGCCGTCCGCTCCACCGAGATCGACCGGCTCGACCTGATCCCCGCCGATTTCAGTTACCGGAACCTCGACCGCGAACTCGGGGCGGCGGAGAACCCGACGAAGAGGCTGCACCGGCTTCTCACCCCCCTGCGCACCCACTACGACGTCGTGGTGCTCGACTGCCCTCCGAGCGCGTCCCTGATGTCCGAGAGCATCATCCGGGCGAGCGACGTCCTGCTCGTGCCGTTGATCCCCACGGGGCTCTCGCTGAGGACCTTCGACCAGCTCACGGAGTTCGTCGGCACCGTCGAGGGGCGTGCCCCGCAGATCGTCGGTTTCCTGTCGATGGTCGACCGGCGCAAGCGGTCGCACCGGGATCTCGCGGCGACCGTCCCCCGGGACCATCCCGGTGTCCGTCCCGTCGTCGTCCCGAGCCTCGCCGTCGTCGAGCAGATGGCCGAGCACCGGACGCCCGTCCCCCTGTTCGCCCCGGCCAGCCCCGCGACGGCCGCGTACGAGCAGCTCTGGGACCACGTCCGGGAGGCCTGGTCCTGAGGGCTGACGGCAGACGCCCCGGACGCCCGTCACCGTTCTCGACGGGCGGATTCCTCCCGATTTAGTTATGGTCGCCTTTCCTTACCTCGCAGTGCTGCGCGCTCGACGACGACGCCGAGGAGGCACCACATGCCCGTCCGCTCCAGGGGGATCCGCAGGCTCGCCCTCCTGATCCTGACCGCCCTCGTCCCCGCCCTCGCCGTGGTCGTCGCCACAAGCGGCCCGGCCGCCGCCCACGGTGCCCCCATGGCTCCCGGCAGCCGGACCTTCCTGTGCTGGCAGGACGGCCTGACGAGCACCGGTGAGATACGGCCGCAGAACCCCGCCTGCGCGGCGGCGGCCTCCTCCGGCGGGCTCACCGCCTTCTACAACTGGTTCGGGGTACTCCGGGCGGACGGCGAGGGGCGGACGCAGGGCTTCATCCCGGACGGCGCGCTCTGCAGCGGCGGGAATCCCACGTTCTCGGGCTTCGACGCCGTCCGCGCCGACTGGCCGCTGACCCACCTCACCTCAGGCGGGTCCTTCGCCTTCTCGTACAACGCCGGGGCCGCCCACCCGGGCACCTTCCGCCTGTACGTGACGAAGGACGGTTACGACCCGTCCCGTCCCCTCCGCTGGGACGACCTGGAGTCCTCCCCGTTCCTGTCGGTCGCCGACCCGCCGCGCAGCGGAAGCGTCGGCACCGTCGAGGGCAAGTACAGGTGGACGGGCACC
>JAUPKQ010000156.1 GCA_030837345.1 Actinomycetota bacterium
GGCGCCCTGGCCAGCGGACTGCCCGCAGCCTGCCCGTCCCTGCTCGACCCTGCCGCCCTCACCGACGAGGCCGCGCGGGGAACGCTCCAGCCGGTCTTCCGGGGTCTCGTGCGGACCCCGGCGCGCCGGGCGCGGGCGGCGGACATCGCCGCACCGGCCGGGCTCGGCGAGCGCCTGGCCCCGATGGACGCCGACGCCCGCCGGGAGGCCCTGCTGTCCCTGGTCCTCGACACGGTCGCCGGGGTCCTCGGACACGCCGACCCGCTCGGCATCGACCCCGACCGGGGCCTGCTCGACCTGGGCTTCGACTCGCTCACCGCCGTCGAGCTGCGCAACACCCTCCAGAAGGCGACCGGGCTGCGCCTGCCGGTCACCCTCCTGTTCGACCACCCGTCGTCCACGGCCGTCGCCGAGCATCTCGGGTCCCACTTCGCCCCGGCGGACGGCGCGGCGGACGGCGCGGCGGATCGAGTCGACGACGCGGCGGCGGCCCTCGACGAACTGTCGGACGCCGACGACGACGAGCTCTTCGCCTTCATCGACCGGGAGCTCGAACGGTGACCGGCCCCGCCCAGCTCTCCCCGTCCGTACCACCCGCCGTACCACCGGCGCCGACGGCCCCCGGCACGACGGCCCGCACCACAACGGCCCGCTCCACGAAAGGGATGTCCCATGAGTGAGGACAAGCTCCGCAGCTACCTCAAGAGGGTGGCCGCGGACCTCCACGCCTCCAACGAGCGGCTGGAGGCCTACCGGGAACCCATCGCGATCGTGGGCATGGCCTGCCGGTTCCCCGGCGGCGTCGCCTCACCGGACGACCTCTGGCGCCTGGTGTCGACCGGGACGGACGCGATCGCGCCGTTCCCGGACGACCGGGGCTGGGACCTGGAGGGCCTCTACGACCCCGACCCCGACACCCCGGGGACGACGTACGCGACGGAGGGCGGTTTCCTCACGGACGTCGGCCACTTCGACGCCGCGTTCTTCGGGATCTCCCCCCGTGAGGCGATCGCGATGGATCCCCAGCAGCGGCTGCTGCTGGAGACGTCGTGGGAGGCCCTCGAAACCGCCGGTATCGACCCGTCGGGCCTGAACGGATCCCGCACGGGCACGTTCCTCGGCGTGATGTACCAGGACTACGGGCAGCGGCTGACCGTCGTCCCCGACGAGGTCGAGGGCTATCTCGGGGCCGGAGGGTCCGGGAGCATCGCCTCGGGCCGGATCAACTACGTCCTCGGGCTCAAGGGCCCGTCGCTCAGCATCGACACGGCCTGCTCGTCGTCCCTGGTCGCCCTGCACCTCGCCGCGCGCTCCCTGCGGCACGGCGAGTGCGACCTCGCCCTCGTCGGCGGCTCGATGACGATGGCGACGCCCGTGCCGTTCGTCGACTTCGCCCGGCAGCGGGGTCTGGCCCGCGACGGCCGGTGCAAGGCGTTCTCGGACGACGCGGACGGAACCGGCTGGGGCGAGGGCGTCGCCGTCATCGCCGTCGAACGGCTCTCGACTGCCCGGGCGGCGGGGCACCGCGTCCTCGCCCTGATGCGCGGGTCGGCGGTCAACTCCGACGGCGCGTCCAGCGGCCTCACCGCCCCGAACGGCCCCTCGCAGCGGCAGGTGATCCGTGACGCGCTCGCGGACGCCGGGCTCGCCCCGCGCGACGTCGAACTCCTGGAGGGCCACGGCACCGGGACCTCCCTCGGCGACCCGATCGAGGCCCAGGCCCTGCTCGCCGAGTACGGGCAGGACCGCGACGACGCGGCCTGGCTGGGATCGTTCAAGTCGAACGTCGGGCACACCCAGGCCGCCGCCGGGGTCGGCGGCGTCATCAAGTGCGTGATGGCGATGCGGCACGAGCAGATGCCCCCGACGCTGCACGCGACGCGGCCGTCCCGCGCCGTCGACTGGGCCTCGGGGCGGATCGAGCTGCTGACGACGGCCCGCGAGTGGCCGCGGAACGGACGGCGCCGCAGCGCCGTCTCCGCGTTCGGGTTCTCCGGGACCAACGCCCACGTGATCCTCGAAGAGGCCCCCGACGCCGAGCCGGCCGGCGAGCCGGCCCCCGGGCCGCTCGCTGTCCCGCTCGTCGTCTCGGGGCGGACCCGGGACGCCTTGGCGGCTCAGGCGGCACGCCTCGCCGACCACCTCGACACCTCGCGGGCGGACCTGCCCTCCGTGGCGCACGCCCTGCTCACCACCCGCTCCCGGTTCCCCCACCGGGCCGTGGTCGTCGCCGGCGACCGGGAGCGGGCCGCCTCCCGGCTCCGGTCCCTCGACGGGCCCGGGGTGGGCACCGGGGAACCACGGCGGGGCGGCACGGCGTTCCTGTTCACCGGCCAGGGCGCCCAGCGACCCGGCATGGGCGAGGGCCTGGCCGCTCGCTTCCCGGTGTACCGGGCGGCCTACGACGAGGTCTGCGCCGCCTTCGAACCGCACCTCGACCGGCCGCTGCGCGACGTCGTCCGCGGCGACGAGGAGGCCCTGCACCGCACGGAGTTCACCCAGCCCGCGCTCTTCGCGTGCGAGGTCGCCCTGTACCGGCTCGTCACCGCCGCCGGGCTGCGACCGGACTACCTCCTCGGGCACTCGATCGGCGAGCTCACCGCCGCGCACGTCGCGGGCGTCCTGACCCTGCCGGACGCCGCCGCCCTCGTCGCGGCGCGGGCGCGCCTGATGCAGCGGGCCCCCTCCGGCGGGGCGATGCTCGCGGTCACCGCCGACGAGGAGACCGTCCGACGCGTGATCGACGGACGGGACGGCGTCACCGTCGCCGCCGTCAACTCCCCCACGGCGACGACCCTGTCCGGCGACGCCGACGCGGTGGAGGAGGTCGGCGTCCTCCTCGCGGAGCAGGGACACCGGGCCCGCCGCCTCCGGGTGAGCCACGCGTTCCACTCCGCGCACATGGACGGCGTCCTCGACGAGCTCACCGCCGTCGCCGCCCGGTTCGACCACGCCCTCCCGGCCGTGCCGGTCATCTCGAACGTCACCGGGCTGACGGTCGACACCTATTCCCCGGAGTACTGGGCGACCCAGGTCCGCGGCGCCGTCCGGTTCGCGGACGGCATCCGGCTCCTCGCCGAACGCGGGGTCCGGCGGGCGATCGAACTCGGCCCCGACGCCGTCCTCACCGTCTTCGCCACCGCCGGGGACGACCCCGTGCTGACGGCCGCGCCCACGATGCGCCGCACCGGTGACGAGACCGAGACCTTCCTCGCCGGGCTCGGGGCCCTGCACGCCTGCGGCGCCCCGGTCGACTGGACCGCGTTCCTGCCCCCCGCCCCCCGTACCGCCGTCACCCTGCCGACCTACGCCTTCCAGCGCGAACCGTTCTGGCTCGACGCGGCGCCCCCGGCCGGCCAGCTGACCGCCGGCGAACTGACCGCCAGCGGTCTCGCCCCGACCGGGCACGCCCTCCTCACCGGATCGCTCGAACTGACCGACGGCGAGGAGGTCGTCCTGCTCGGAGCGCTGGCCGCGACCCGCCAGCGCTGGCTGCCCGACCACGCCGTCAACGGGACCGTCCTCCTGCCCGGCGCCGCCTTCCTCGACCTCGCCCTCCGGGCCGGGCAGGAGGTCGGCCACGAGCACGTCGGCTCCCTGGTCCTCCAGGCGCCGCTGACGCTCAGCCCCCGCGACACCGTCGCCGTCCAGGTGCACGTCGGCCCCCCGGACGACGACAGCCGCCCGTTCACGGTCTCCTCCCGCCCGGCGGACGACCAGCCGTGGACGCTCCACGCCTCCGGTTCCCTCGCCGTCCGCGAGGAGCAAGGGAACACCGCTTCCCCCGATCTGCGGGCCTGGCCCCCGCCCGGCGCCACCCCGATCGACGTCGACGACCTCTACACCCGCTTCGCCGGGAACGGGTTCGCCTACGGCCCGGCCTTCCAGGGCGTCCGCGCGGCCTGGAGCCGTGACGACGAGGTCTTCGCCGAGGTCGCCCTCCCCGATCCCCACGTCGCCGAGGCCGCCGGCTACTGCCTGCACCCCGCGCTCCTCGACGCCGCCCTCCACCCGATCGCCCTGTCGGGGATGTTCGACACCGACGAGCCCGGCCGGGCCCACCTGCCCTTCAGCTGGGGCGAGGTCACCCTGCACGCGGAACAGGCCGTCGCGGCCCGCGTCCGGATCGCCCCCACGGGCCCCCAGACCGTGTCGATCACCCTCGCCGACCCCGCCGGGAACCCCCTGCTCGACGTCGGTGAACTCGTCCTGCGCCCGGTGCGCGGCCCGTTGGCCGAACCCGCCCACCTCAGCGATCTCCACGCCCTGGTGTGGGAACCGGCCCCCGCCGGGACGCGTCCCGCCCGCCGGGTCGGCTTCCTCGGCTCCGAGAACCTCGGAGTGATCGAGGCCCTCGAATCCGACGGCGTCCACGTCGAGACGTACGCCGACGTCACCTCCCTCGCCGCGATGGTGGCGAGCGGCAGCACGGCACCGGCCACCGTCGTCTGGGCCTGCCCGCCCGCCGGCACCGTCCACCCCGATGACGCCGACCCCGCCGCCCGCGCCCACGACCTCACCCACGCCGCGCTCCCCCTGCTCCAGGACTGGATCGCCGAGGACGGACTCCGGGCCTCCACCCTCGTCGTCCTCACCCAGGGGGCGGTCGCCGCGTCCGAGGACGACGACGTCACCGACCCCGGCGCGGGCGCCGTCTGGGGCCTCGCCCGGTCCGCTCAGTCGGAGGCGCCGGGCCAGGTCGCCCTCCTCGACATCGACGCCCTCGCCGGAACCGGCCGCGCGCTCGCGGCCCTGTTCGCGGCCCTGCCCGGTCCGCAGACGCTCGTCCGGGACGGGCAGGCCCTCCTGCCCCGCCTCACCAGCCCGGACACCACCGGATCCGGCGGGGCGGAGCTCCCCGGGTGGGGCGACGGCGCGGTCCTCCTGACCGGAGCGACCGGCGGCATCGGCCGGGAGCTCGCCCGGCACCTCGTCACGGAACTCGGCGTGCGCGACCTCGTGATGGTGAGCCGCCGGGGCCCGGCGGCGGACGGCGTCGACGCCCTCGTGCGCGAACTCGTCGCCTCGGGCGCCGAGGTGTCCGTCCACGCGGTCGACGCCGCGGACCGGAAGGCCGTCGGGGACCTCGTCGCCGAGGTGGTCCGGGAACGTCCCCTCATGGCCGTCGTCCACACGGCGGGCGTGCTGGACGACGGGACCCTGCCCTCGCTCACCGCCGAACGGCTCGACACCGTCCTTCGCCCGAAGGCCGACGCCGCCGTCGCGTTGCACGAGGCGACCCGGGACAAGGATCTCCGCGCGTTCGTCCTGTTCTCGTCCGCGGCCGGCGTGCTCGGGGGCGCGGGGCAGGGGAACTACGCCGCGGCGAACACGTTCCTCGACTCCTACGCCCTCCACCTGCGCCGCCGGGGCGTTCCCGCCGTCTCTCTCGCCTGGGGACTGTGGGAGAGCCCGGACGGCATGGCCTCGGGGATCGGCTCGGGCTCGGGTACCGGCGGCCGGGGGAACCGTTCCGGTATCGCGGCCCTGCCGGTCCCCGACGGACTGAGGCTCTTCGACCTGGCGGTCGGCCTGGGGCGCGCCACGCTCGTGCCGATGCGGCTCGACGTCGAGATGCTCGGCGCGGGCGAGGGATCGGTCCCGGTCCTGTTGCAGGCTCTCGCCCCGGCCCGGAAGGCTCCGCGCGGACGCCGCGCGGCGTCCGGCGCCCGGACCGGAACCGCGGCCCGCACGGCGGCCGCCCCGGGAGCCGGCCTGCGCCAGCACCTGGTGACCGCCCCGGAGGACGACCGCCGCCGGATGGTCCTCGACGAGGCCCGCCGCCACGTCGCGGCGGTCCTCGGCTTCGCGGACCCGTCCGCCGTCGCCGACGACCACGCGTTCGTCGACGCCGGGTTCGACTCCCTGTCCGCCGTCGAGCTCCGCAACCGTCTCGCGGCCGCCACCGGACTCCGGCTGCCCGCGACCTTGGCGTTCGAACACGAGAACGTCACCGCCCTCGCGGACTTCCTCCTCGCCCGCCTTGCCGACGACCTCTCGGCGGCGGCGTCCGCGCCGGCGGCCCCCGGCGGCCCGGGCGGCACCGTCACCGGCACCGTCACCGGGACCGGCGGCGGGAGCGGCGGCGGGAGCGGCGGCGGAGCGGCGTCCGGCGGTTTCGAGGGCAGCCAGACGCTGATGGAGCTCTACACCGAGGCGTTCGCGTCCGGGAAATGGGGGGAGATCTTCGAGCTGCTCCGGGCCGCGTCCGCGTTCCGCCCGCAGTTCACCGGCGCCGACGACCTGGACGCCGCCGGGCAGCTCCCCCGGCCGGTGCCGCTGTCGAGGGGCGACGGCTCGGCGATGGTGTACTGCTTCTCCTCCTGCCTCGCCGTCGCGGGCATCCACCAGTACGCGCGGTTCGCGAACAGCTTCCGGGGGTCCCGGGACGTCCGGGCCCTCGCCGTTCCGGGTTTCGGGCGCGGCGAGGCTCTGCCCCGGGACGTCGACGCCGTCATCGAGGCCCAGGCCGAGGCGGTGCGCCGGGACAGCGACGGGCGGCCCGTCGTCCTGCTCGGCTCGTCGGCGGGCGGCTGGTTCGCCCACGCCGCCGCCGGCTACCTGGAGAAGCTCGGGGTCGAACCCGCCGGTGTCGTCCTCGTCGACACCTACACGCCGAAGAGCAATCTCATCAACCAGTTCGGGCTGTCTCTGATGGACGGCATGGTCGAGCGCGAGGGTACCTTCGTCACGATGGACGACGCCCGTCTCACCGCCATGGGCTGGTACCTGACGATCTTCGGCCAGTGGGAGCCCCGGGAGATCTCCGCTCCCACGCTCCTCGTCCGGGCGACCGAGCCGCTGACCGCGGCGCCGATGGCCGTCAACGGGGACGACTGGCGCTCGTTCTGGGATTACCCGCACGAGGTCGTCGACGTCCGGGGCAATCACTTCACGATGCTGGAGGATCACTCCCACCCCACCGCTCTCGTCATCGAGGACTGGATTCTCCGAAGGGACACGAAGTGACCGAACTTCCCTCCGACGCCACCTGGCTCCGCCGCTATCACGACGCGGACGAGGGTGCGCCGATCGTGGTGCTGCTACCCCATGCCGGGGGCTCCGCCAGCTACTTCCACCCGCTCTCCCGCGCCCTCTCGCCGTCCCTCGACGCCCGGGCCGTGCAGTACCCGGGGCGCCAGGACCGCCGTCACGAGCCCGTCTCCCAGACCGTCGACGAGATCGTGGAGGGACTCCTTCCGCCCGTGGCGCGGCTCGTCGACACCGGCCGGGGGGTGACCCTGTTCGGCCACAGCCTGGGCGCCACGATCTCCTTCGAGGTCGCCCGGCGCCTGGAGCACGAGCGGGGGACCCCCGTCGCCGGTCTCGTCGTGTCCGCCCGCTGCGCGCCGTCCCAGCACCGCAGCGCGGACATCCACCTCCTGGACGACGACGGGCTCCTGGGGGAGGTCGAGCGCCTGAGCGGGACCGACTCCTCGATCCTTCGCGACGAGGAGATGCGCGCCCTGGTGCTGCCCACGCTCCGGGGCGACTACCGGGCCGCCGAGACCTACCGGTACGTCCCCGGGCCTTCGCTGTCCTGCCCCGTGATGACGATCTGCGGGGACACCGATCCCCGGGTGGAGCCCGCCGATCTCATCGGCTGGGAGGCGCACACGGTCGGCCCGGTGCGTCACGTCATCCTGCCGGGCGACCACTTCTACTTCGCCGGGAACTGCGCTCCCCTGGTGAGGCGGTTGCACGACGCGGCGGGCGTGCACATCCACGTGCCGCTCCACTCGACGGTCTCCTGACACCCGGCGGAGCATTCATGACAAGTGGACTAGGGGCCCGTCCGAAACGCACCTAGGCTCCACGTACCCGAAAGCTGTGATTCATGCTGATTCGAGGAGTTCTCCATGGCGTCCGACACTCCCAGGAACCAAATCATCACGATGTCCATCTTCGCCGTCGTCGGCGGGATTGTCGGTGGCGTCGTCGGAGCGTTCGTCCTTTCCCCCACGATCCTCATTCCGATCGGGGTCGTCGTGGGCCTCGCCGTCAGCCTGGCCACGCTGCGCAAATAGGGATCCCCTCCCCGGGCCGTGTCCGGAGCGGTGCCGTCCGGACCGGCTCACGGGTGGCTGCGGCATGAGCGCCCGGGGATTCCGCTTCGGCGTCTGCCTGATCGACGAGAGCCCGTCCCGCCAGGACTGGATCGACAAGTGCCGCCGCGCCGAGGACCTCGGGTACGACGTCATCCTCGCCCCCGATCACCTCAACCTCGCGGCGCCGATGACCTCCGTCCTCCTCGCCGCCGAGGCGACGAGGAGACCGAGGGTCGGCACGTACGTCGTCAACAGCTGCTTCACGACGCCGGTGCTGCTCGCCCGGGAGATCGCCACTCTCGACCGTTTCGTCGAGGGCCGTCTCGACGTCGGGCTGGGCACGGGGTACGTCGAGTGGGAGTTCACCCGGGCCGGTGTCCCGTTCGGCACCCCGGGCAGCAGGGTCGACGCCCTCGAGCACCTGACCGTCGCCCTCGACGCCGCGCTCCGGGAGGAGAACTCCGGCGTCCTCCAACGCCCGAGGCCCCCCTTCCTGCTCGGCGGGCACGGCAACCGCGTCCTGAAGCTCGCGGCCGCCCACGCCGACATCATCAGTTTCGTCAGCGCCTCCTACCGCCCCGAGTACCAGCGCATGGTGGTGGCGACCCGCGAGCAGATGCGCGAGAGGACGGCGTTCGCCCGCGCGGCGGCGGGTGAACGTGCGGGCAAACTGGAATTCAACATCCTCTCCAAGGTGACGCTCCTTTCCACCAGCAGGGAGAGCGCGCTCAGCCAGGTCCGACGTTTCGGTCCTCACCTCTCCGACGACCAGATCATCGACGCCCCGGTCATCTCGGTCGGATCCCCCGCGAGCATCGCCGAACAGCACGAACGCAACCGCGAGGAGCTGGGCATCACCTACATCACCGTCATGGAGGCCTCGATGGAGTCCTTCGGGACGGTCATTCCCCTGCTGTCCTAGGACCGCGATGAACAACGCCTGGAGCGAGAAAACCCTGCGCAACCCGAACATCGGGTACGACACCCGCCCCTTCCCCTCCTGGCGCTGACTGCCTTGCGGGTATAGGTCAACTTGGTACTTCCGCTTCGATGGCCAGTGAAGGTCTATCGGGAACTGGCGGTTCCGATCGTGCCGCGCACCCCGCAGATGGTTGAGGGGTTCCTTGACGGGTTCACGCTGCTGCCGCCGGGAGTGGTGCGGACCCCGACGGACCTCCTCCAGGCCCCGGGGACCGCATCAACGTGTGCGATCACTGTCGCGATCACGACAGCAACTGCACGCGTTGAGCACCCCCGGGCAGAGCACCGGGTCAGTTACCCGGCATCCGGTTGAGGTGAGGCGCCCCCACTGGCCGATCGGACACCGTGACGCTCCGACGGACGAGCTCAACCATCGACGCGCCGAGCCGGCAGCCCATGATATGAAGATCTACGCCGGGATGGCGGTTCCGGTGAGCCGTAGGGGGAAACATGGATCTGGCGGGTCAGCGCATCGTCGTCGTGGGCGGCAGCTCGGGTATCGGGCGGGCAGCCGCGACGCTGTTCGTCGAGCAGGGAGCGGACGTGGTCGTGGCCGCTCGCTCCGCGGAGAAGCTCGCGGACCTCGCCGCCGCGGTACCGGGCCTGGCCACCGAGCAGGTCGACGCCACCGACCGCCGCTCGCTCGATGCGATGTTCGCGCGCCTGGGCCCGTTCGACCACCTCGTCGTCTGCTTCAGCAGCGGCGGCGGCAGCGGTCCGTTCGCCTCCCTCGATCTCGACGCCCTGCATCGGGCGTTCACGGGGAAGACGCTCTCCCACCTCGCCACGGTGCAGGCGTCCCTGCCGACGTTGCGTCGTGGTGGCTCGGTGACACTGGTGACCGCCGCGTCCGCGCAGTCCGCGCTTCCCGGCACCGTGGGACTGGCGTCCGTCAACGGCGCCCTGGAGGCCGCCGTTCGTCCGCTGGCGACGGAACTGGCGCCGACACGGGTCAACGCCGTCAGCCCGGGGCTCGTCGAGACCCCGCTGTGGGACGGCATGCCGCCGTCAGCCCGGGCCGGCTTCTTCACGGACGTCGCGGGGCGTACCCCGGCGGGTCGTGTCGCCCGGCCCGACGAGATCGCTGTCACGCTCGCGATGCTCGTGATGAGCACGTTCGTCACGGGGCATGTCGTCGTCGCCGACGGCGGCCTCCACCTCGCCCGATGATCTCTCCGGAAACGCTGGCCCCTGCTCTCGCCTTTTTCGCGACCACCAGGCGTACGACCGTCGGGCCGCAGCCCGCCGGGAGGCTCTGAAGACCCGAGGGAGGTCTCATGCGTGATGTCCTGTCAGCCCGGGTTCTCGCCGCCGTCGTGTTCGTGCTCACCGTCGGCCAACTGCTCGCCGGGGCGTTCATCCCGGGCCTTGACCAGTTCGCGGGCAAGGCCTTCGGCGCGCGGTTGGTCGCCTATCCCGTGCTGATGCTCGCGACGCCCGCCGTGTACGCCGGGCTACGACGTCGCCGGGCGGGCCGCGAGCCGCTGCCGTGGAACGCCTTCCTCCTGCTGATGCTCCCCTTCCTCATCGACGTCACCGGGAACACGCTCGATCTCTACGACGCCGTGTTCTGGTGGGACGACGCCAACCACTTCGCCAACTGGGCGTCGCTCTGCGGGGGCGCCGGCCTGCTGATGCTGCGGGCGCTCCCGGGGCTTCCCGCGTGGGCGGCGGTGGTGCTGGTGACCGGGACGGGCTCGCTGCTCGCGGTCGCCTGGGAGCTCGCCGAGTGGTTCACGTTCATCCGCTTCGGGACGGAACTCGGCACCGCCTACCAGGACACTCTGCTCGACGAGGCTCTCGGCACCCTCGGGGCCCTCGCGACCGGCGTCCTGCTGGCGGTGCGGCGACGTCAGAGCCCTCCGGCGGCCTGACCCGCGACGTAGTTCAGGAGGTTGATCTCCGCCCGGGTCATCCGGGTCAGCTCGTCGTAGGAGACGCTCTCCGGCGACCCGTGGATGCGGCAGAGCGGCTCCTCGCAACCCCACATGACGACGGTGGCGGGTTTCTCCTGGACCTCCTCGAAGACGTTGATGGTCGGAATCGTTCCCCCGAGCCCCGAGGTGACGCAGCCCACCCCGTAGGCGTCGGCCGCGGCCGTGCACGCCGTCTCGAAGTACTCCCCGCCGTACACCCCGTCGGCCGTCTTCACGAAGTACCCGGGGGCGGCGGCCCGTTGCACGATCGTGGGGACGACCCCGTACGGCGCGGCGTTGAGCAGGTGGGTGCGCAACGCCTGGTACGCCTCGCCCGGGTCCTGGTCGGGGGCGATCCGCACGCTGATCCGCGCCGTGGCCGTGTGGTGGAGCGTGTTGACGGCCTGCGTCGTCCCCGGCAGGCCGTCCAGGCCGACGACATTGACCGCCGGACTTCCGGCGACCCGCTGGGTGATGCTGCCGCTGCCGGTGAGCTGGACCCGGTCGAGGACGCCGCACTGGTCGCGGAACGTCTGCTCCTCCGCCGGGCTCGAACCCGGCCAGCCCGGGCCGGTGTAGTGCGTCAGACCGGCGACGGCGCAGTCGCCCCGCCAGTCGGTCAGCGAGTCGATCATCCGGACGAGGACCATGAAGGCGTCCGGCGCCGGGCCCCCGAACATGCCGCTGTGGACGTCGTGGTCGAGCGTCGCCACCGTGACGTCGGCGGCGACGAGCCCCCGCAGGGACGTCGTCACGGTGGGATGTATCTCGGCGGGATCCCCGATCGCGACGTTGCCCGTGTCGCCGATCACCACCACCTCGGCCTGGAAGAGCTTCGCGTTGTCACCGGTCTGGATGAAGTCGTCGAGGCTGCCGGTCCCGATCTCCTCCTCCCCCTCCAGGACGAGCACGAGGTTGACCGGTGGTGCCTGCCCGAGCGACCGGTAGGCGCGCAAGGTGCTGAGATGCAGGAGGATCCCGGACTTGTCGTCGGCGGCGCCCCTGCCGTAGAGGCGTCCTCCGGTGCTCTCCCTCGGGTCGAAGGGATCGGCGTCCGTCAGCTCCTCCGGGTCGGCGCCGAGCGGTTCGTGCCAGGGCGCGTCGTCCGCGCGGACGACGTCGTAGTGCCCGTACAGCATCACCGTCGGTAGACCGTCGGCGACGTGCCACCGCCCGTAGACGATGGGGTTCGGCTGCTCCGGCGCCCCCGGCGTGCCGATCGCCATCTCAGCGATCTCGGGCATCCCGGCGTCCTTGAACTTCTCGATCAAGAAGGCGCGGACGTCCGCGAGGGCCTTCTTCTGGTCGGGCGACGGGTTCTCGCTGACCGACGGCATCGCGACGAGGGCCATCAGGTCCTCGTGGGCCTGCGGATCGGTCCACGTCGAGGGTGCGGACGTCGTCCCGCCGCTTCGGATCGTGCTCAACGGTTCTCCAGCGTCGTGGGAGGGATTCGGTGGAAGGGGTCGGTGGGTCAGTGAAATCCGCGACCGGCGACCGGTACGTGCGCGACCGGCGTCACGTCGCCGGCCGTGTCGCCCAGGGGCGGACGCCGCGCGCCACCGCTCGCAGCCCCGGCCGTCGCAGCGGCATCGAACGCACCGGGTGTCGAGAGATCCGCGATGAGTTCGTCGATCATTTCCGTCGTGACGCCCGGCATCAAGAAGACGTGGGCGAACATCCGCGGGTCGCCGTCGAACTGTTCCGTCGACAGGGAGTACTTCGTGACGTACTCCGGCTTGGGCATCCTGAACCGCACCGTGAGCGCCAGGGGCGTGCGGGCGACATACAGATCCTTTTCGATCTTCGAGCTGAGTTCCCGCAACGCGGTTTCCGTGTAGGCGGCCAGTTCCTGGGCCTTGCACGCTGACGTCATCTGGTCCTCGTAGGAGTGCTTCGCCAGATAGTCCCAGAGGACCATCGGCGAGAACCCGTTGCGCGATCCCGCGAAGGTCGTGTCGGGCGAGCCCACGTAGATCGGTAGGCTCGGCGGCCGCAGCTGGTATCTCACCTTGGTCAGGAACACGCCGCACGGCCACGGCGCCCCGATCCACTTGTGGCCGCTCATCGCGATCGAGAACACGTACGGGAGCCTGAAGTCGAAGACCGGGACCGGAGGGTCGCTCGGGAAACGGCCCTTCTCCTGGGCCATCTTCAGGAACGGTAGGTACGCGGCCCCCAGGGCACCGTCGACGTGGATCCAGAACCCGTGCCGCACATCGTACTGCCCGGGCGCGTATTCGACCTTCCGCTCGAACATCTGATGCGTCTTCATGATCGGGACAATTCGCTCAATGACGGTCTCGACCGGGTCGTAGGCACCCTTGAAGGTCGTCCCGCAGTTGAGGCTGATGAACACGGGATGGTGCCGTTCGGCGAAGAACTCCACCAGGACGGCGAGTGCGTCCACGTCGATCTCGCCCGGCCCGCCGGTGCCCCCCAGCGACGGCACCTCCGTCGGCCACACCCCCGCGCTCCCCCGCAGGGGACACTGTCCCTGGTACTCGGCGCTCCCCAGTTCGTAGAAGGTGCTCATCCCGACGACGCGGGCCGCCTTGGTGAACGAGTAGTGGGTGTCCTCCGAGTAGAACGCCACCGGGGTGTAGACGTTCGCGTCGTCCTCCGGGGGTTTCGCCCGGA
>JAUPKQ010000157.1 GCA_030837345.1 Actinomycetota bacterium
CGCGAGCATCACGTGGACCGCGACCTGGACCACCGACCAGAACCCGCCCCGGCCCGTCCCCAACGGCACCCAAACCATCACCACCACCATCCCCGTCCCCGTCGCGGAGATCCAGACCCTCGTCACCGACCTCCACTGACACCACCCGCGGGGAAGACAACCCGGAACCACCGGAACCCCACGACGATCGCGTTTCCACCCCCAGCCCGACGCCCCCGACCGGTCAGACCGCTGGCCAGAACTCGATCATCGCCCGGGGGTGGGAGAGGCGTGCCGTTTCCAGGGGCGAACCGGTGGAGGGAATCGGGCCTGCGCAGGCACCAGGGGTGAGAGCGCACGTGGGAGTTGCTGCGTGCTGGCAGGCCACGGTCGGAAGGATCCGGGTTGTTTCGGTCCGTCGCCGGGGAAACGCCCTGAGAACGTGCCGCTGGCAGTCCACACCGGGACTCAGCGGGCTCCTCCGCGGACAGGGGATCGAACAGATGACCGAACTCCCAAATGTCTGAAATATGCTAAGGCAACCTGCGGTAGAGCGTTTCGAACTGTGACGCACAGGACAGCGGTGCACAGAAGACCGGAGAGGTGTTCGGCCGCTGCTGTCGCGTAACGTGTCGATCGTCCGTCGTCCCCGAGGAACGGGAACGAGACGCCGTCCCCTCGACAGGGCTGTTCCCTCGAGTGACTGTCCGTTCGAAGAGCCGTGCGAGTCGCGGTACTCACGACCTCCCCGAGGAGTGCCCCATCCGTAGCAGAAGAAAGGCCCGCAGGACGATCCTGATGGTGGGGGCTGCCTGTACGGCACTCCTTTCGGGGGCCTGTCTCCTCCATGGCACCGGGCCCACCGCCCTCTTCCGCCGGCCGGCCTCGGGCGCGGGAGCGACGTCCGCCGCGGGGGCGGGAGCAACTGCGGCGAGGACGGCGGTCCTCGTGGGAGCCGGGGACATCGGTTCCTGCGTCTCCTCCTGGGACTCCAGGACGGCCGACCTGCTAACCGACATCGACGGCACGATCTTCACAGCGGGGGACAACAGCCAGGACGAGGGGACCCACGACGACTTCGCCGAGTGTTTCGGACCCACCTGGGGAAGGTTCAAGAGTCGTATCAGACCTGTCCCCGGTAACCACGACTACCTGACGGAGAACGCCGAGGGGTATTTCGATTACTTCGGTCGGGCGGCGGGGCCGGAAGGCCGAGGATATTATTCCTACGACGCGGGCGATTGGCACGTCGTCGCCTTGAACTCCAATTGTTCCCAGGTCTCCTGCGCGAAGGGATCCGCTCAGGAGAGGTGGCTCCGGGCGGATCTGGGGGCGACGGAGAAGACCTGCACCGCAGCTTTCTGGCACCATTCACTGTTCACGTCCTCCGACGGGCACCACGCCGCCACCGAGACGCTTCCGCTGTTCCAGGCCCTGTACGACCACGGGGCGGAGATCGTCGTCAGCGGGCACAACCACGTCTACGAACGTTTCGCCCCGCAGAATCCCCGAGGCGAACGGGACGACGCCCACGGGATCCGACAGTTCACCGTCGGGACGGGCGGTGGCGGAGGGCACTACGGATTCGGCGAAATCCTTCCCAACAGTCAGGTCCACGACGACCGAACCTTCGGCGTCCTGAAACTCACCCTCAAACCCGGGAGCTACGACTGGAGATTCGTCCCGGTCGAGGCCGGGATGTTCACCGACAGCGGGACCGGCTCCTGCCACTGAGAGCGGCCGGACGGCGGCCGGACGGTGGCCGGACGGTGGCCGATAGGGGCCGGACGGCCCGGCGACACCGCCCTGAGCGCGGTTCAGAAGTCCTTCTCGGCGAGCGGCTCGACGAGAACGCTGAGGTGGCCCTTGTACGTCACAGCCAGTTCGTCGCGGGCCCTGGTCGCGGCGACGTAGAGCAGCGACCGCTCGCGCAGGAGCGCGTCCCGGGAGGCGTCCTCGGAGTACTTCTGGTCCTTGAGCGCTGCGGGGATCGAGTCCCTGGAGACGTCGAAGAGCAGGACCTTGCTGAACTCGGTGCCCTTGGCGCGGTGCATGGTCATGGCGACGGCCTGCCCGGGTCTGATGCTCTCGCGGTCGACCGAGCGGATCTGGACGCCGCGCTCGGCGAGGCCGGCGACGACCCTGTCGCGGGCCCACCGGTCCCGCACAAGGACGGCGATCGTCTCGGGCGCGTCGGTCCGGGCGATCCAGTCGCTGATGGTCGTCGCCGCGGCGTCGAGTTCCTTGCTCAGGGTGCCGCTGCCGATGACCTGCGGCCCGGGTCCGCTGCGGGCCGACCGGTACGCCGTGGCCGATTCCCGGGCGTCCTCGAGATCGACGTAGTCGCCGCCCCGGAGGATGCCCAGCGCGTACGCAAGGGTCTGAGCGGTCGTCCGGTAGTTCAGGGTGAGCCGCCGGGACCGGCCGACGATCCGGATGCCGTACTGGCCGAGGACGACCCGGCGTCCGTAGATCCGCTGGTGCGAGTCCTCGGCGACGAACAGGTCGTCCGCGTGGTCCCCCACGAGGGTCCGCAGGAGTTGCCAGTGGACGGGCGAGAGGTCCTGGCCCTCATCGACGAGGACGTGGTCGAAGAGCCTGCCGTCGTCGGCGACCCGTTCCAGGTGCGCCGCTGCGATGGCGGTCGCCTCCGGGAAGTCCAGGGTGCCCGCGACCCGCGCCTGTGCGCGGCAGGCAGCGACGACGTCCCAGACCGCGGCCCGTTTGCCCCGGTCGAGGGCCACGCCGCGACCCGGCCGACGGACCCGGAGGTACTCCCTCTCCGTCGTGATCCGGTTCGGGAGGACGACGGCGCTGTACTCGGCCGCGAGGAACGCCTCGCTGCGCAGGTGTTCGGGCAACCGGGCTCCGGCCGCGTCGAGGGCCTCCCGCCAGGGACAGGGTGCGAACCGGCCGCTGATCTGCCCTCCGGTCGCCCCGAGCACTGCCTGGACGTCCGGGGTGAGGTCGTCCTGCGCACGCCGGAGAACGGCGCCGGCGAGCGCGTCGATGCCGGTCACGTACAGGCCGGGATCGCAGAGTCCTTTCGCCTGCGTCAGGTCGGGCTGCAGGCGCAGCAGGTCGGTCCTCATGGCGTCGGCGAGGTTCGTGGTGAAGGTCGTGACCAGGATCCTGGCCCGGGGGTCGCGGGCTGCGAGGTTACGGGCGCGGTGCAGGACGACGACGGTCTTGCCGGTCCCGGCGCCGCCGGAGAGCCGGAACGGGCCGCGGTAGGTCCTCTCGGCGTAGGCACGCTGTTCGGGGTGGAGGAAAACTCTCCAGGCCCCGAAGTCGCCGCCCTCGATGACCCGACGCAGTTCCTCGTTGCCCTCGATGTAGGTGAAGGAGATCTGTGCCGCGGGCCGTCGCAGGCCCCGCAGGAGTTTCTCGTCCTCGGTGGCGTCGGGGGCGGCCAGTTCGTCGGGGGCGGGTTCGAGAGCGAACTTCGTCCGGACCTCGGTGACGCTCGTGCCGCCCGCGAGTTCGAGCAGCACCAGTCCCTGCCATTCGACGGCGTCGGTGGCGACCGTCAGGAGGGAGTCCTCGTCGGGGGCGGCGAGGGCGGAGTCGGCGAGAGCGGGGTCGATGCCGAGGGTCTCGCTGAGGTCGTCGCGGGTGACGCCGAGGCCGGGGAGCAGTGGGACGACCGGTCCGGGTGTTACCGGCGGCTCCGGGGCGGCGGCGGCAGTCCCGGTGATGGGCTGGGTGCCGGGGACAAGCCGTGTGCCGGAGACAAGCTGGGTGCCGGGGACGGGCCGGGCGTCGCCGCGGGGATCGGGGGCCGGCCGCGGCTCGACGGTGCGGATCTCCGCGACGCCGTTGACGGGGTTGAGGCGCAGGACGGTCTTCCTGGCGACCTCGATCGCGTCGTCGTGGGGCCAGATCCCGTGGAAGACGTAGGTCGTGCCCTCGACAGCGGGGATCTTGAACAGGACCGCCCGGTAGGACTGGTCGACCCGGCCCGTGCGCACCCTGGGGTCGGCGCTGTGGGCGATGGGCTCGATGTGCAGCCCGGGCGTGGTGTCGTTGTCGGTGAGCTTCTCGAGGAACGCGAAGGCCTTCTTCCGCACCGACGGGTCGAGCCTGCTGGCGAGCTTGCTCATGACGATGGTGGGCATCAGCGTGCTTCCTCCCGAGCGAGTGCTGGAGGTTCCCCGAGTGTTTCGAGCAGGAGTTCGAGGTCAGGGTCGAAGACCCGCCAGCCGGCGGTTTCGAGATCCTGCCGGTCGAGGGGCGAGGGATCGACGAGGACGGCGATCTTCCGTGTCGGCCAGGCGATGTCGATGATGATTCCTTGTTCGGACTCGTGTCCGACGGCCGGAACCGGGATGCTCCCGTGCTCGGCGAGTCGGTGGATCAGTGCCGTCTCGGTCGGGGAACAGGCGTTGTCGAGTTGTTCCTGCCACGCCGGGGAGAGCCGGATTGCGGGCACGGCGTCGCGGGGTGCTGTCGCGGACGTCGTCCCGTGCCCCGTCCCGTACCCGGTGGGCTGCCCGGTGGGGTACCCGGTGTCGGCCCGGTCCGCGAGGACCTGGGTGACGGTCGTGACGGTCGTGACGGCCGTCGAACCGATGCGGCCGTTGAGGACGTTGCTGATCCGCAGCCATTCCCGCCAGGAACTGTCGTGGCCGGGCTCGGTGAGGGCGTCGTCCCGGTCGTCGATGACGACGGCGAGGTCGGCGGAGAGGGTGCCGTGTCCCTGATCGATCCGGACCAGGACCCCCAGGGGCCCGTCGTCCGGCCCGGTCCCGTGGCTGTTCGCCCGACCGGGGCGCCACCACAGGGCGGTCGTGTCGCCCGGTGGTGTGTCACCCTGTGGCACCGCCCCCGACGGCACCGCACCCGACCGCACCGCGCCGCCGAGCAGGGTCGCCGCGGCCTCGGCCAGGGACCCGGGAGGGACCGGGACCGGCTGGGCGCCCACGAGGAAGAACAGCGGAACGGTGTTCGCGAGCTGGGCGAGTTCCTCGGGGTCGGGTTGTTGGAGCCACCGGGACAGGAACGCGAACGGCCCCGAGATGATCGCCTCGACGGCCTGGGCGCTGAAGGCGAACTGTCCGGTCTGCAGGGCGGAGGCGACGACCTCCTCCCGGAACCATGGCGGAGCCTGCGGCGCGCTCCCGCCGACGGCCGCGGCCTCGACGTCCGCCGCAGTGACGGCAAGCACGAGGAAGCCCTCTTCGCGCAGGTCACGGCGTTTCCTGGCGTCGTCGGCCAGCCGGTTGTGCTCGACGCTCGCGTGGAAGAGCCGGCCGTCGGCGAAGATCGCGACGTCGGGCACGCCGGTGTCCGTGGTGCGCAGCACGAAGTCCGGCTTGCAGCCGTGCAGGAGGACCTGCGGGTCCAGGGTCCAGGTCCGGTTGCCGCCGGGGAAGGTGATCTGGAGCCGGTTGCCGCCGACCCAGGGGATGTCCTTGACGGTCGCCCCCAGCGCCTTGGCCCGGTCGCGGAACACTGTGCGGAAGTGCTGTTCCAGATGCGACTCCGTGGTGTCCGGGCCGGGCGGGACGTCGGTGGTGCTCCAGCCGTCCGTCTCCCAGCTCGCGGGTTCGACGTCGGTGCGGCCGGAGGTGAGGATCGCCCGCAGGTGGCGTTCGGCGGTCTGCCGGGAGACGAGGTCCACGGGGTGCAGGCCTCCGGCGAACGGCAGCAGGCAGCGGTGGCAGGCCAGGCGCGGTTCGTCGGCGCAGGGGCAGTCGCGCACGAGGACGTAGGCCCGGTGCAGCAGGTGCCACAGCCGTTCGGGGTCGGCGAGCTCCGCGAGGTAGCCGGTGCCGCCGGGGACGACGTCGTGGACGAGCAGCGCCTCCGGGGTCGCACCGCCACCGGGCTCGTAGCTGGGGTCGGTGACCGGGACGACGGCGAGGTGGTCGGGGGTACCGCCGAGTTGCTCGCGCAGGCCGAGCAGGAGCGCCGCGGACAGGCTGGGGAGGGCGAAGACGTCGCCGATCGTCACCGACCGCGGCAGTCGCAGCAGCACCCCCTGGGTGCGCAGGCTGCGCAGGAGGGCCAGGGAGCGGGTGTGCTCCTCGGAGGACCGCCGGTGGCGGCACCAGGCCCTGTGCTCGTCGGGGCGGTTGGCCCGCGTGGACCGGTCGAGTTTGCCGCACCCGGAGCACACCCGGAAGAGGTTCGCGGGGCGTTGCAGGCCGCCGATGGAGGTAGGTGTCCCGTAGCCGGCGACCCGGCCGGCGTTGACCCACCGGATGTCCATGCGTCGCAGGTACTTCAGCCCGAAGTCGTACTGCTCCAGGTACCACTGCCGGTGCACGGCGGCCGGGTCCACGTCGGCAGCGACGAAGATGGAGAAGCGTTCCCGTCGGCGGTCGTCGCGCCGGTCGGTGATGGCGGCCTCGTCGCGGCGCAGTTCGGCCGAGACCCGGGTCAGTTCGACGACGTCGAGGTGCTGCCGGGCGTCGGCGATGCCCGTGCCGCCGCAGCGCGGGCACGAGGGCACGGCGACGAGGTCCGCGCCGACGGCGCGGTCCACGGCGTACCCGCAGTCGGGGCAGAACGCCCAGGGCCGCACGGCGTTCTCCTCGTAGCCGAGGTCGACCGAGTCGATCTCGATCTCCAGGCCCTGGCCGTAGAAGACGGCCCCCGGCGCGAACTCGCGCAGCGCGTTCGCCGAGCCGCGCCGGTAGCCGACCTGGTCGGTGAGGTACTCCTGGGTCTCCGGGTCGATCCAGGTGATGGCGACGTCGAGGGTCACGGCGTCGTCGATGAGGGTGTAGTTCGGCAGCAGCCCGTGTTCCTCCAGGGCCTGCACCCAGAACTGGGAGCGCTGCTGGACGATCTGGCGCCGGATGAGCCGACGCGCGGCCCGGGCGGACTGCAAGGCCCGCCGGTCGTCCTCGGTGGCGGCGGGAAGCCCGGCGATCTCCTCCAGACCGGGCAGCGCCCCCTCGATCCCGACCTTGCGGTGATGCAGCTCCTCCAGGTCGCGCGCCCAACGGCCGGCGACGGCAGCCACCTGCGCGGCCAGGCCGCTGGTCCCCGGTTCGTCGGTGCGGGTCGCCCACGCGCGCAGGGTCTCCACGGTGGTCGGTGTGAGGTCCTCGAAGGTCCCGAGGAAACGGTCGAGGTGCCGGCCGGGCTCGTTCTCCGCGAGCGTCACCAACTGGTCGAGGAACGACCCGGGACCGATGCGGCCCAGGACGTCTTCGGCCTGCTGGGGGGTGACGTCGCCGCGGCGGGCGAGTTCGTCCACGAGGTGGGCGAGGTACTGCCTCTGGAGGATCTCCTCGGCGTTCAGGTAGGTGGCCGGCGGGCGGACCCTGCCGTTGACGACGGACAGCGGGTCCCCCAGACGCGGCAGGTGCTCGCCGCGGCCCGTGACGAACGCGAGGTCCAGCGCGTTGCCGGTGAGGCGACCGGCCCGCCCGACCCGTTGCAGGTACGAGGCGACCGTCCGGGGCAGCGAGGAGAGCATGACGGCCGACAGGTCGCCGATGTCGATGCCCATCTCCAGGGTGGGCGTGGCCACGAGGACGTTCGGCGCGGTCGGGTCGTCGTGGCCCGTCCTGAACTGTGTCTCGTAGGTGACCCGGGTGGCGTCGTCGAGCAGGCTGGAGTGTTCGCGGGCCACGATCCGGCGCGGGTCCCCGGAGGCGTACAGACGCCGGTAGTAGTTGTCCGGCTGCGGGGTCCGCCTCAGCACCCCCGGGCAGCGCACGAGCATGCACGGCTGCCCGTCGAGCTGCTCGACGACCGTCGGGGTACCGGGGTACCGGTTACGACAGACCGCGCACTCCAACAGGCACTCCCCGGCCTCGAGCCGCTCGAGCGCCGGCCTGCTCACGAGCACGGACTCGTGGGGGATCGCGTACACGACGCCCTCCTGCCGCGTCGCGAACGACCGCAGGATCCCCTCGGCGGCGAGCCGTTCCAGCAGCGCTTTCGCCAGCCGGGCCCCGTGCTGGGCGCTGACGTGGAGGGTGCGCGCCGTCCACCGGGCGTACCAGCTCTGCGCGGAGGTCACCGGGTCGAGCAGGGCCTGCCGGTTCTGCAGCGGTTTGCCGACCCGGGGGAACGCCGGCGCGGAACGGCCCTGGGGGAACGCGGGCATCCCCTGGCCCTTGACCCGCCCGCCCCAGATCCGGTACCGGGCACCGTCCTCCTGAATGTACTGATCGAGCCAGGGGTGGTGGACTGCGCCGCGCTCGCGCATCCGCTCCAGGACGCCGCGCACCCAGGCGACCAGGTCGGCGTCGGACGGCGCCCGTACCCCGGGCAGGGCCTGTTCCTGCGACCTGGCCAGCACGCCGCGCCCGAGGGCCCCGAGCCCTGCGGCGCCGACCCCTGCGGCGCTCACCTCCGCGACCACGCTGCCGGTGGCCTCGAGGGTGCGGCCGATCCGGGACTGCAGGCCGAACTCCAGGACGGCGTCGAACAGCAGCCGCGACTTGACCCGTTTGCGCACGGTCGGCGACACGGCCCGCAGCGTCCGGGCCTGCCAGAAGCCCCGGAACTCCGTGCGGTCGGCGAGGGTGGGCGGGACGATCCGGTACCGGTGGAACGGGTCGTCCCCGGCCGCCCGGAGGGCCTCCTCGACGAGGTCGTCGAGCGCGATCGGCTGGTCCCCGATCGCGTCGAGGAGCACCGACCGCAGGGTGAGGGTGTGCGACCGGCTCTGCACGAACCCGGCCCGGTGCGCTGCGTCCTGCACCGAGTCGGTGAAGACGAGCGCTTTCTTCTCCGGCGCGTCCAGGTGCGCGTCGTTGAACAGGGTCGACAGCGTGACCGACAGCAGGGTGGCGATGGCGGAGCCGAGGAAACGGATCCCGTCGTCCTGCTGGCAGGACGGGCAGACGTCCGCACGGGAGTCCTCGTCGGCGTCGGGTCCGGTGAGGGTGAGCACGGGCAGCACCCAGCCGTCGAGGAAGTCCGGGTCGCCGTCGTCCGGCGGGGCGGTGAGGATCTCGCGCCGCCTCACCGCGAACCAGCGCAGCCCCTCGACCTCCTCGCCCGTGGACCACGCCCGCTCGGCCTCCAGCGGCGCGTAGAGCAGGGCCCGGAACCGGCCCTCGCGGGCCGCGTGGTTGCGGCGGATGGTGTCGTCCTGCGCGTCGAGGCCCGACCCGACCGGGCCGAGCCCGACCCCCCACCCGGAGCGTCCGCAGTGCCGGCAGTACACGGCGGGGAACGGCGGGCGCCCCTCCCAGCTCAACGGATCGCGCGAGGACCCGTCGGCGATCGCGCCGTCGTCGCTCCACAGGTACTTCGCGGTGGACGCAGCGACCCGATCGATGCGGGTCAGTTCCCGCACCCACAGGTGTGCCTCCACGCTCGCCGCGCCGCGGCCGACGCGCGCCCGGACGTGACTGAGCATGGCCACGAGGTGCAGCAGGAACAGTCCGCGGGCCCGGACGGCGCGCTCGTCCCCGGCAGAGGCCACCGGGAACAGCGCCAGGGCCAGGTCGTCCACGTGCCCGGCGGCCTCGGTGAGGGCGACGAGCCGCCGGACGAGCGGGTGCGCCTGCGCCAGGACCAGCAGCGCGGCGTCGTCGAGGGCTGCGATCGTCTCCGGCGGGGCGTCGTAGAGCACCGCGAGCACCTCGTCGGCCAGGGCGCGGGCGATGTCCCGGCC
The DNA here is from genome assembly GCA_030837345.1 of Actinomycetota bacterium. Lineage (GTDB taxonomy): Bacteria > Actinomycetota > Actinomycetes > Actinomycetales > Kineosporiaceae > JAUPKQ01. The sequence goes on from JAUPKQ010000157.1 coordinate 9,569, forward strand.
GGCCGGGGCCGCCCTCGCGACGGCCCCGTCGACACGGTCGACGAGTCCGGCGAAGTCCGCGGAGTCGAGCGCGCCCGGGACCAGGACGTCGAGCCGGTCCCCGCCCGCCCGCTCGGACCCCGCGCCGCGCGGCACGGGCAGGGCCGCCAACGCGGCGTCGGCGCCACCGGCCCACTCGTCCAGACCCAGCCGGGACTCGGCGACCACACAGGACTCGTCGAGGTCCTCGCCGAACACCTCACGCGCGAAAGCGACCATGGCGGCGGGGTCGCCGCGGTCCCCCAGGGTCGCCGACGTCGCGACCGGGGTGATCAGGCCCAGCGGTCTGGCACGTTCGGCCTCGCCCAGCAGCGGGTGCTCGACCGGCCACCAGCTCTTGAGCGCGATCCCGAGCCGACGCAGCAACATGGCCACGTCGGTGCCCTGCGCGCCGTCGTAGGTGTGGAACTCGTCGAGCACGAGGTACCGCAGGCTCAACGCCCCGGCCCGCCAGATCCCCTGGTCGTCGGGGCGCAGCAGGAGCTGGTCGAGCATCTTGTAGTTGGTCAGCAGGATGTCGGGCGGGTCCTGGCGCAGCACAGCACGGTCGGTGATCAGCCCGTCCGGCGAGACCGTGGTGCACGACGGGCCCTGCTGCCCGGTGTACAGGCCGGCGGTGAGGCCCTTGAGCTCGGCGTGCCCGGTGAGCAGCGCCGCCAGCCGCGCGGCTTGGTCGTTGGCCAGGGCGTTCATCGGGTAGAGGACGAGGGCCTTGATGCCGTCGGGCCGGCCGGCGCGGCGCTCGCGCAGCACGTGGTCCAGGATCGGGACGAGGAACGCCTCGGTCTTGCCCGACCCGGTGCCTGTGGTGACCAGGGTCGGCAACGGGCGGGGCTTGGCCGGACCGAGGTCGGCACTGGACAGCCGTCGGAACGCTGCCGCCTGGTGCCCGTACGGTTCGAACGGCGGACGCCAGTCCAGTACGGCCTGCCAGCCGTGGTCCGCCGGGCGGAACGGCAGTCGCAGACGCACGTACGGGCCCTTGAAGATGCCGTCCTGTTGGTCCTCGAGGAACTCGCTCAACGCGAGCCGTGCGTCCTGGTCGGCCAGGGCGAACGTCGTGGTCAGGTAGTCGAGCAGCCCCTGCCGGACGTCGTGGGCCTGCCGGGTGGGCAGCAGCTCCGTCACGACCGCTCCTTCAGGCGCCGCTCGAACTCCGCGTAGGCCACGCGCAGGTCGTGCTCACGGTCCAGTGTGCGGAACGGAAGTTCGTAGGTGTAGGTGGTGCCGGCCGGGTGCTTCGCCGTGCGCTCCTCCTCGGTGAGCCCGTCCCCGCGCTTGCGCCACCGGACCAGGACCTCGTTCGGCACGAGACGGCCGTTGGCGTCGTAGTGGTCCCGGTTCCGGTCGTAGCCGTAGAGGACGGGGAACTGCGTCCGGTAGACGGTGCACAGCTCGTCGGCCGTGACTCCGAACATGAGCGCCACGAGGGCATCGATCTCGACGAGCGCCTGGCGCCGGTCGGCCGCGATGCGCAGGGGGGTGTGGGGGGTCCAGCAAGACTCGACGATCCCCAAACCAGAACGATTCCTATGCTCCAATTCACCGGTCCACCTGTCACTCTTGAACACAGGATCCCAGCACTCAGACCATAATTCCGCATAGATGAAAGTGACACAATTGAGACGAAGGCTTCTCAACACAACAGCAGAACACAATAACCCAAGGGACTCTGACCAGGGAAGTCTGCCGAATGTTCCCCCCCGAACATGAGATTTTGGAACAGCTCTGATCATGAAATCAGTCAAAAGAGATGCCACAATGCCGGACAGAAGGGCCAATTTTTCGAGGTCCTTCGATGGCACTCCCGCAGAAAAAATCCCGTCTACATGCGCGGTCCCCGGCGGAACCAGAGCCGGTATCAAAGTCCTTTCTCCGGTGTTGGCGACCATGCACCGCCAGGCGAGGCGGTAGTGGTCGCGGGCTGGGAGGGGGGCGTCGTCGGTGCCCCAGTGGGTGTAGGAGCAGTCGTAGTCATCGCGGGGACCGGCCGGCTTGTACGCCGTGGCCGGGACGGCGTCGGGGGCGAGGGCCTCGAAGTCGGTCGGTGACCAGTCCTGGTTGTGCAGCATCGTGGGGTTCGGCGACTTGTACAGCGGCGTGGCCACGAAGAGGTGCGGCCCCTGCAGGATGACGTCGTCCCACGAGTCCGGCACCCCCCACTCCGTCGCGAAGAACCCCTTCGTTCTGTCATTCTTCTCGTGCCAACCGGCGGAGAACTCCAGCCCGAGGCTGCCGATCCGGGGTTGCCGTCCGAGGGTGTCGAGCACGTGGGCGACGGCCCGGTTCAGCGTGTAGAGCATCCGGGTCCGGGCCACCGGAACCTCCGGCGACTCCAGAACGTCGTGCCAGGTCCTCAGGACGTCGGCCCCGACGTCGACGATGCGGTTACGGTGCGGCCGCAGGTCCCAGTGGCCGCTGGGGTCCTTGAGCCCCGGTTCGACCCCGCTCCCGTCATGCGCCAGCGACCGGTGCACGGTGTCCGGGTGGTAGAGCCACGACGCCTGGCGGAACCGCACGGCCTGCGGCGAACCGTAGACGTGGATGCCGTAGTGCTTGTGGTGCTCGATTTCACCGAAGAGTTGCAGCTCGTTCACGAAGTGCCAGTGCTGTCGGAGCCTCGCATACGTCGCCTCGCGCAGCGGCCCGGCCTTCTCGTCCGTGAAGTGCTTCTCCGGGTGGATCAGCCCGATGGAACCTTGCGGCGAGGCGTGCCGCCAGGTCTGTTCCATGAAGCAGCGGTAAAGGTCCGGCCGTAGGCCTTGGAGATGCGGGTAGGTGTGCGAGGCTGAGACAGACTCCCGTAGACCGATGATGTCGGTTGCGGAGGAGAGGAAGGCATCCCGGACCGCCGGTTCAGTAAGAAGCGTGTCGCGCCGCTCCTGCTCAACGTCTCGATCGGTCTCTCTCGTCAGGCCCCACCAGGGATCGCAGTCGGCAAGAACGGCCCGTTCGTCGAAATCCGGCCGCACCCACGGCGGGTTCCCGAGTTGGAGGTCGAAGCCGCCGCGTTCGGCGAAGACCGGGGCGAAGGCCAGTTCCCAGTGGAAGAACCCCTGCTGTTGCGCGATCTTCTCGCAGGTCGTCAGCCACGGGTGCTTGGCCAGCACGGAGGCGACCGATTCGGCACTCGCGAAACCGAGGTCGAGCGATTCGGCGTCGCCGAGTTCGTCCCAGGTCACGCCGCTCGTGAGCCGTTCCTGCCCGAGGCCGCCGCGCCGCTTGCCCTCGTGGCGGCCCAGGAGCCCGTGCAGCGCGTCGAGCCACTGCTGCGGTGAGGGCGGGTGGATCACGGACGGCACGCCATCGGTGTCCCGCGTGGTGAGGGCGTCGGTGAGCGGCCAGAACCACAGGGCGCACCAGGCGTCCATGACGCGGGTCAGGCGGCCGAGCGCGCCGCTGGGGTCGGCGAGCGCTGCTTCGATTTGTTCGCGTTGCACGGCCCCGCCCACGGGCAGGTTCTCGGCCCCCCATACCGGGATCGAGCGGCGGATCTCGTGCTCGGCGATCCGCAGGCGTCGCAGGGCGAGCTGCCAGAGCTGTTCGACACGGACCGCGAGGTCGGCGAGCTGGCGCTGCTGGGCCTTGGTGGGTTTGACGAGCACGCTCCGGCGCCAGCCCTTGAGCCGTGCCAGGGCCTCGGGCGCGAGGTTCTTGGCCTCCTTGACGTCCACGGCGCTCCCCCAGCCCTCGGCGGGCAGCAGGAAGTGGTGCACGCGCCCGCCGAGGGCCGCGGCGGGGTCGGCGGCGAGCAGGTCGGCGTCGACGTCGGCGAGCGGGTGGTCCTCGGGGACGTCCTTGAGCCAGGTCTTCTTCTCCACCTGGCCGGCGCGGAACAGGGCGCGGCGGGCGCCGATGAGGGAGTTGCCGCGGCGCAGGTGCAGGCCGAACCAGGGTGCTTGCAGTCCGTTGCCCATGGTGTCGAGCCACAGGGAGATCTCGGCGAGTTCCACGGCCGTGGCGTTGAGGTCGACGCCGTGGACCTGGTGCAGCGCGAGGTACGCCTTGACCTCCTGGAGGCGCTGCGGGTACTCGTCCGGGTCGATCCGCAGGCCCAGCTCGGCCTGGCGTTGGGTCAGGTACCGTTCGGCGAGCTGGCGCACTGCCTCGATGGCGAACGCGCCGGAGCCCAGGGCGGGCTCGCAGATGGTCAGGTCGAGGATCTGGCGGGCGGTGAGTTTCTCGGTGTGTTCGCCGAGCAGTTCGTCGAGGGCCTGGCCGACCGTGAACCGGGTGAGCACTTCCGGGGTGTAGTACGACGCGGACTGTTGGCGGTCCCGGCCCGACAGCCGGAACACGAAGGTGCCGCGTTCGTGCAGCACCGGGCGGGATTCGCCCGTGACCTCGTCGGTGGTCCGCACGAAGTCCGCGGGCGCGATGCCCTCGGACCGGGTGACGGGCACCACCCAGGAGCCCTTGCCCGCGTCGCCGTTCTTCGCGACCTCGAACAGGTCTTCCTGCGCGAAGAACCCGGTGTACGACATGAGGCCCTCGTACACGGCGCCGAGCTGGTTGATGCCCAGTTCGGCGTAGGAGATGAACCCGCGGTCGGCGCCCCGGGACTCCTTGCTGAGCAGCAGGTGCCGCAGGACCTGCTGCATGGCGGCGTTGCCCAGTCGCACGTCGCTGAGGTGCGCGATGGCCTCGGGGGCGAACAGGTCGGCGCGCAGCTGCTGGAAGTCCAGGCCCTCGTGGTCGGCGGGGTCGTCGTGGTCTGCGGGTTCGTCGCCGTGCGGCTGGGCTGCCGGCCGGGCCGGTGGGTGGTCCACGAGGCCGAACAGGACGTGCAGCGAGTCATACAGGTGCGTCCCGGACCGGGCGTGCGGGGTCGTCAGGTCGACCAGGGTGAGGTCGCGCAGCCGGTCGAGGCTGTAGCCCCGCTGGTACTCCGGTGCGCCCACCGGCAGCACGCCCAGTTCCGGGGACGCCTCGGCGTAGAGCAGGAACAGGATCCGGTACAGGAACCGCAGCGCCTGCTGGGCCAGCGGCTGCGCCCTCTCGGCGGGCAGCGGCGGCAGGCCACGCTCCCGGCGACGCCGGACCACCTCGTTCGCGATGATCTCGATGGACAGCCGGACGCCCTCGCGCAGGTCCTGGGAGACCCCCACGGTGTGCCGAACGGAATCCTCCAGCACCGCCGTCCAGGCGATGTCGCCGTCGGCGTCCGGGGCGAGGAGGTCGGCTGACAGGCAGGTCAGGGCCCGGTCGATCTCGCCGCCGCGGCGCACGTCGTTGCGTTCGCACACGAGTTGGAGGTCCACGGCCAGGTAGCGGCCCTCGGCCCAGCGGGTCTGCTCGGCCACGAGCGCCCACCGGCCCGCGAGGACGAGCGCGAACCGCGGCGCGTCGTCCGCCACGAACAGCGCGGACAGCAGCCGGGCCGCCGAGGTCTCCTCGACGTCGTCGACGATGTGCGGGACGAGCAGGGTGCGGGCGTCGCGCTCGCGCAGGGCCTCCGGGGACTCCACGGGCAGCGCCTCGACGACGACCAGCGGGGCCGGGCCGGTCAGACCCGGCGTCCGGATCCGCAGGAGCGGGCCGTCGCGGTCGACGACCAGGCCGTCCCGGTCGAGGCCGAGCACGCCGATCACGGTCCGGTAGATCCCGGCCAGGGCGGCCTGGAGATCGGCGGGATCGGTGTGGTCCGCCAAGCCCCCGAGGTCGGCCTCGAGGGGGCCGCGTTCGGCCAGGAACCGGGTCCGGGGCGTTGCCACGCCGTCCTCGGCCGTCGCCTCCCACGCCTTGCGGCGTTCGAGGACCCGGGCGAGGAAGCTCTGCTTGCGCACGTCCGTGGTGAAGAAGTGCTCGCTGATCCAGGACTCGCCGATGACGATGGCGTCGCTGGCTGCCACGCTCAGACCTCCTGTTCCGGGAGCACGAGTACGAGGGGGCGGACGAGCCGTCGGTCGGGGGCCATGTGTCGGGCGAGCCGACGCTCCTCCTCCACGCTCAGCCGGCGCTGCTTGATCTCGGACCGCTGGGCGACGTCCGCGGCCGCGCTCTCCCACAGGTCCACCCGGCTCGACCATTCCTCGACCCGCCGGCGCGCGCTGTCGGCGGCGGCCGTGAACACCGGGTCCATGGCTTTCTCCGCCTCTGCCACGGCGTGCCGGACGAACCGTTGCAGGCCCGTCACGTCCACCGGCCCGGGGTTGCTCAGGGCGCCGCGCAGCCCGGCCTGCCCGATCATCTCCTCGGGCGTGGCGTGCGGGGTGACGATCGCGAACCCGGGGCTGTCCGGGTTGGGGAAGGCGACCGACACCGGACAGGACGCCACCACCTGGCCACGGCGGTTGGTCAGGGTCCCGATCAGCAGCACGGTCGGGTCCTCGACCTGTCCGCGGACGGCGAACACCTGGTTGCGTCCGAGCCGGCTCAGCGCGCGGTCGGCGACCCAGTCGAGCACCGGGTGCAGGGGGCCCAGATAGTGCGCCTCGGGCCACATCGAGTCGCTGCCCGCGCCCACGGCGGCCCGCAGCAGTTCCTTCCCACGCGCTGTCGAGGTCGCGAGCTTGAAGCTCTCGACGATCTTCCGGTCCGCCAGGTAGCTCTGCGGCAGCACCTCCAGGCGGGCCCGCAGGTCCTCCGGCGGGACCAGCTCGACGATCTGCTGGTCCGGGTACTCCCGCCATCGCACCCCGCGCGCCGACACCTCCGCCCCCGGGGTCTGGAACACCTCGTGCAGCGCCTCGCGCAGGAACGTCGCCTCGTCGTCGTACAGCACACTGCGGTCGGCCGCCGGCGCCGGGCCCGCCGGGGCCGGGAGCGGGGAGCCGTCCGGGCC
>JAUPKQ010000158.1 GCA_030837345.1 Actinomycetota bacterium
CGTTCGCGGGCGCCTTCGACGGCGTCCACGTGCTGCCCTTCTACGTCCCCTTCGACGGGGCGGACGCGGGGTTCGACCCGCAGGACCACACGACGGTCGACCCCCGGCTGGGCGGCTGGCGTGACGTTCGCGCGCTCGCCGACGACGTGACCGTGATGGCGGACGTGATCGTCAACCACGTCTCGGCGAGTTCGGACCGGTTCCTCGACGTCCTGCGCCACGGCGAGCGATCGCCGTGGCAGGACATGTTCCTCACGTTCGACGCCGTCTTCCCCGGCGGCGCGACGGAGGAGGAACTGGTGCGCGTCTACCGGCCGCGTCCGGGACTGCCCTTCACCGCCGTCCGCCTGGCCGGCCGGCCCCGGCTGGTGTGGACGACGTTCACCTCGCAGCAGATCGACCTGGACATCGGGTCCCGTGGGGCCTGGGAGTATCTGACCTCGATCGTCGACCGGCTCACCGGCTCGGGAGTGAGTCAGCTGCGGCTGGACGCGGCCGGCTACGTCGGCAAGCGGCGCGGAACGGACTGTTTCCTCACGGCCGAGGCCCTCGCCTTCGTCCGGCGGCTCACCGGCTACGCCCGGGACCGCGGCGCGCAGATCCTTGTCGAGGTGCACGGGCACTACCGGCAGCAGATCGAGATCGCGAAGGAGGTCGACCTCGTCTACGACTTCGCCCTGCCCCCGTTGGTGCTGCACACCCTCACCGCGCGTGACCCCGGCCCGCTGTCGCGCTGGCTCGATCTCCGGCCGGCGAACTGCGTGACCGTCCTGGACACCCACGACGGCATCGGGATCGTGGACGTCGGGACGAACGAGTTGCGCCCCGGCGAGCCGGGTCTGCTCACCGGGCCTCAGATCGAGGCCCTGGTGGAGTCGATCCACGCCAACAGCGGTGGTTCCAGCAGACGAGCCACCGGGGCCGCGGCGTCCAACCTCGACCTCTACCAGGTCAACTGCACGTTCTACGACGCCCTCGGACGTGACGACCGGGCCTACCTGCTCGCCCGGCTGCTCCAGCTGTTCGTCCCCGGGACGCCACAGGTGTACTACGTGGGCCTGCTCGCCGGGGCGAACGACATCGACCTGCTGGAACGCACCGGAGTCGGCCGCGACGTCAACCGCCATCACTACACCCAGGCGGAGATCGAGACGGCGCTGGGCCGCGACATCGTCAGGGCCCAGCTGGCCGCCCTGCGGCTACGGGCACGGCATCCCGCCTTCGACGGCGACTTCACCCACGACGTGCAGGGCAGCCGGATCTCGCTCGCCTGGCGGGCGGGGGAGCACCGGGCCCGCCTGGAGGCCGATCTCGCCACCGGCGAGTTCGCCACGACCTTCTCCGGCGATCAGATGGTTATCTGGCCAGGGCATCGGCAAACCTGAGCGTTTGGCCGAGAATCTCGGCGGGGGCAGAATGTTCCGGTGATCCTGACCATCTCGACCACCCACCAGCCGGCGACGGACCTGGGATTCTTGTTGCACAAGCATCCCGACCGAGTGCAGTCATTCAAGCAGTCGGCCGGGACGGCGACGGTCTTCTACCCTGAGGCGTCGAAGGAGCGGTGCACCGTCGCGCTGATGCTCGAGGTCGATCCGGTCCGGCTGGCCAGGTCACATGCCAGGAACACGCCCGATTTCAGCCTCGCCCAGTATGTCAACGACCGCTCGTACGCGGCGTCATCGCTGCTGGGCGTCGCCTTGGCGGATGTGTTCAGCACGGCCCGCAGCGGTCGATGCACCTCCAGGCAGGAGCTTGCCGACTCCGCGATCCCGCTGGAGATCCAGATCCCGGTGCTGCCCTGCCGAGGGGGTCCTGACATTGCTCATCGGATCTTCGAGCCGTTGGGCTGGGAGGTCGAGGCCCTGCCCATACCGCTGAACGAGGCGTTCCCCGAATGGGGCGACTCGCGCTACATCCGGCTTCGGCTCGCGGGAACGGTCAGGCTCGCCGATGCTCTCAATCAGTTGTACGTCCTTCTGCCGGTGCTCGATGAGTCAAAGCACTACTGGCAAGGGCCTGACGAGGTCGACAAGCTGATGAGGTCGGGTGAGGGATGGCTTGCGGCGCATCCTGAGTCGAGTCTGATCACCCGTCGTTATCTCGGCCGGCGAAGGGGACTGACAAACGTTGCGTTGGCCCGGCTGGCCGAACTCGGCGACGACGTCGAGGACGCGGTGGAGACCGTCGCCGACGACGAGACGCCGCAGCGGGAGGAGAAGCGCGTTCCGCTGAATGTCCAGCGGCATGAGGTCGTTCACTCAGCCTTGCTCGAACTGGGGGCCAGATCGGTGATCGATCTCGGCTGCGGCCCGGGCCAGTTCCTCCATCGGCTGGTCAAGACTCCCTTCTTCGACCGTGTCGCGGGAAGCGACATCTCGGTCCGTTCACTTCAGCATGCGGCGCGGAGACTCCGCGTTGAGCGGATGAGCGAGCGTCAGGCCGACCGGGTCGAGCTCTTCCAGAGCGCGCTGACCTACGAGGACGAGCGGTTCGCGGGTTATGACGCCGCGGTGCTGATGGAGGTCATCGAGCACGTCGACTCTTTCCGTCTGGGGGCGCTGGAGCGTGTCGTGTTCGGGGTGGCCCGGCCGGCAGCGGTGATCGTGACCACGCCGAACTACGAGTACAACGTGTTGTATGAGCAGATCGACGGCTTGAGGCATACCGACCATCGGTTCGAGTGGACCCGCGAGCAGTTCGGTTCCTGGTCGGACGGCGTCGCGGCTGCTTACGGGTACCGGGTCCAGCGTCGTGGCGTCGGCGATCTCCACGAACGGTTCGGCACCCCGACGCAGATGGCCGTCTTCACACGTGAGGAGAACCGCGATGCCTGACATCACCGGCAGGGCTCAGATCCACGTTCCCGCAATGGGGCTGATCATTCTCATCGGTGTGTCGGGAAGCGGGAAGTCGACATTCGCCCGGACCCACTTCAAGCCCACTGAGATCGTCTCCAGCGACTTCTGCCGAGGTCTGGTCGCTGACGACGAGAACGACCAGTCGGCCACGCCCGACGCGTTCGACGTCCTGCACTACATCGTCAGCACCCGGCTGCGCCGTGGGCTGCTGACCGTGGTGGATGCCACGAACGTCCAGCAGGCGGCTCGTGCGTCCCTGATAACGGTGGCGAAGAGCCACGACGTGCTCGTCGACGCCATCGTGATCGACGTGCCCGAAGCAGTCGCGATCGAGCGCAACCGGCAGCGGACCGACCGCGACTTCGGCGGACACGTCATCTCCCGCCAGCACCGCGACCTGCGCCGGTCGCTCAGGAGGCTCAAGAAGGAGGGTTTCCGGCGGGTCCACGTCTTGGGCGGCACCAGCCAGATCGACGCGGTCCAGGTCGTGCGTGAGCGTCCGTGGAATGACCGGAAGGACCTCCACGGCCCGTTCGACATCATCGGTGACGTCCACGGCTGCTCCGGCGAACTGCGCGGCCTGCTCACCCAACTCGGGTGGAAGCTGGAGTACGACGACGACGTCGCCGTCGACGCCTCCCATCCGGAGGGCCGGCAGGCGGTCTTCGTCGGTGACCTCGTCGACCGGGGGCCGGACACCCCCGGCGTACTCCGCCTGGTGATGGGGATGATTGCCTCCGGCAATGCGTTGTGCGTGTCGGGCAACCATGAGGCAAAGCTCTTGCGCGCGCTCAAGGGTTCGAAGGTGACGGTGTCGCACGGCCTTGCCGAGTCACTCGCTCAGCTGGACCGGGAGTCCGAGGACTTCCGGAATCAGGCGATCGACTTTATGAACGGGCTCATCAGTCATTACGTCCTGGACGACGGGCGGCTCGTGGTCGCCCATGCCGGGCTCAAGGAGACATACCACGGCCGCGCCTCCGGGAGGGTCCGCTCCTTCGCGCTCTACGGGGACACCACCGGAGAAACTGACGACTACGGCCTTCCGGTCCGCTATCCGTGGGCCAGGGAGTACCGCGGCAAGGCGATGGTCGTCTACGGGCACATCCCCAGTTCGAAAGCCGAATGGGTCAACAACACGATGTGCCTGGACACCGGCGTCGTCTTCGGTGGTGCCCTCACGGCCCTTCGCTACCCCGAACGCCAGATCGTGTCGGTACCTGCCGAGCGTCAGTGGTACGAACCTGTCCGTCCGCTCGGCCCGGCCACGACCGACCGGGAGCCCTCAGTTCTCAAGATCAGCGATGTCGCCGGAACCCGGTGGCTGGAGACGGCACACTCAGGGAAGATCAAGATTCCTGAGGAGAACGCCGCTGCCGCACTGGAGATCATGAGTCGTTTCGCCGTCGACCCCCGATGGCTGATCTACCTGCCACCCACCATGTCGCCGGTCGCCACCTCGAAACTCGACGGCTTCCTCGAACACCCTGACCAGGCCTTCGACGAGTACGCAGGCTGGGGCGTCACACGCGTGGTGTGCGAAGAGAAACACATGGGCTCGCGCGCCGTCGCAGTGATCGCCAAGGACGCCGCTGCGGCCCGGAGACGCTTCGGAGCCGACGACGGCACGACCGGCGCCGTCTACACCCGTACCGGTCGGCCGTTCTTCGCCACGACGACGGACCTCGTGGACCGGCTGCGCGACGCGGCCGCACCGCTGTTCGCGTCGCTGGACACCGATTGGCTCGCCCTCGACTGCGAACTCCTTCCCTGGTCCGCCAAGGCCCTCGATCTCATCAAAACGCAATACGCCTCCGTCGGCGCGGCGGCGCGGCGATCGCTGCCCGAGGCGCTCGCCGTCCTGGAAGCCGCGAAGGAACGGGGACTGGACGTCGGCGACCTCGCGTCGCGGGCAGGCTCGCGACTGCGCAACGCCAAAGCCTTCGAAGAGGCCTACGCGGCCTATGTGAGGCCGACCGACGGGCTGGACGGGGTCACCCTCGCCCCGTTCCAGATTCTCGCCTGCGAGGGACGGCCACTCGCCCTCACCGAACCGCACGAGTGGCATCTCGCCGAACTCGCCACGCTGGAAAGCGACGTCATCACGCCGACGCGCCATCGTTTCGTCGACCTGTCGTCCCAGAAGGAACGGGCAGCGGCGACGCGGTGGTGGCTCGACCTGACCGCCCACGGCGGAGAGGGAATGGTGGTCAAGCCCGCGCACCTCGCCGGAGTTCGTGTCCAGCCCGGCATCAAGGTGCGTGGTCAGGAGTACCTGCGCATCATCTACGGTCCCGACTACACCGACTCCCTCGACGTACTCCGTGACAGGCACCTCGGGAAGAAACGTCAGCTGGCGCAACGAGAGCATGGGCTCGGGCTCGAGGCGCTCACGGCCTTCGTCGAACGTGAGCCGCTCTGGAAGGTCCATCAGTCGGTCTTCGCGGTTCTGGCCCTGGAGACCGAACCGGTCGACCCACGGTTGTGAGGGCGACCGCGGTGACGTTCCGCCTGATCGGAAGAAGGTGTCTTCGGACGCTGCTGAACGTCAGCTCTCGTCGCGTCACCGACGCTCGCCCCTCATCATCGCCGGTTCGCCGATGATGAGGGGCGAATGGTGTACCTGCTTTGCTGCCTCCGGTGATGCCGGAACAGGATCCGCCCGACGTCGACCGCGGCCTGCGACGTGCCCTGGTGGTGCTCGGGAGCATGGCCGTGGTCTTCCCGTTGGTGTGGTTCGTGGTCCTGCTGGCCGGGGTGGCTGCGGGCTATCTGTGGTCGAGGTACCGGAATGTGTGGGCGAACATCGCCTTCCACTCCGTCGCGAACACGCTCCCTCTGATGTTCCTCCTGTGACGGTCGTGGCCGCCGCCGCACCTACCGTCAGGTCCTGGCGTCTGCGGACCGTGCGGGTCGTCGTCAGAAGTGCGTAGAGAAGGTGCTGATTCCGTGGCGAGTAAGTGTCGAATATCAGCACTTACCCGCCACGGAATTCGCACCTTCTCTACGCACTTGACTCCGCCCGACCGCAGCGGGCGCTCCTTCCGATCCGTTGGAAGGGGCCTGGAGGGCTGGTTCCAGGGGGCTTGGATCGGATCATCGGGCGCAGTGTTGATGAGTGGAATCGATCGTCTACGAGGTGGCGCCCGGCACGTTGATGCTGCCGACCATCGTCTTGGCCTTGATGACGTGGGTGGAGGCGGGATCCTGCTTCACGTCGACCTTCTGGGTGCCGACGGCCGTCTCGGCGCCGGCCCGGCTGCCGCCGATCGCGGTGGCCCCGGCCTGATTGGACGCCGGGCCGCCGGCCGAGCCCAACGAAGCGCCAAATGTGAATGAGGGAACTCATCGCAGGGCCCTGGCGTCGGCTATCGCCAGCTGCGCGCGGTAGGCAGCGATCGCCTCGGCGTGGTCGACGATCGGGGGCGGGTACCCGAGGCGGCGGCGGGTGTCAGGATCGGGGTCGTGGACGGCCGCACCCCGCACCTCGGCCAGTTCGGGGACGTACCGGCGGACGTAGGCCCCGTCGGGGTCGAAGCGGCGTCCCTGCACGGTCGGGTTGAAGATCCTGTGCGGGTTGTTGTCCGTGCCGGTGCCCGCGACCCACTGCCAGTTCAGCTGGTTGACCGCGAGGTCCGCGTCGACGAGCAGTGACAAGAAGTGGTGGGCGCCGAGCCGCCAGTCGACGTTGAGGTCCTTGGTGAGGAAGGACGCGACGATCATCCGGGCCCGGTTGTGCATGAACCCTTCCCGGGCGAGCTGGCGCATCGCCGCGTCCACCACCGGGTAGCCGGTCCGGCCCTCGCGCCAGGCGTCGGTGGCGGCGCCGTCCGTCACCCACCGGTGTCCCCGGTCGCGGTAGTCCGCCGACACGGCGTCCGGCCGGGCGGCGAGCACCTGGTGGAAGAAGTCCCGCCAGCACAGCTGCCGGACGAACGCCTCACCGCCGGGAGCCGTCAGCAGTCCGGAGGCGACCTGGCGGGCAGAGAGGCATCCGTTGCTCAGATAGGGCGAGATCCGGGACGTCGCGTCGGCGGACAGGTCGTCGCGCACGCCCGCGTACTCGGCGAGATGCTCCTCAGCCCAGCTCCGCAGGCGGCGCGTTCCCTCCCGCTCGCCGCCGGGGGCGAACCGCCGTGCCCGCCTGACGCCTGACGAAGCGAGGGGTGAGCCGTCGGACGGCGGGCCGAACAGCCGGTCGAGCACCTGGTCGAGGGGCTGGTCGGGGAACCCGGCGCAGGACGCCTCCCCGGGGAGGACGACGGCGTCCGGCCCTGCCAGGACCGGTCGCCACGTCGCCGCCGTCCACGCCCGGTGGTACGCGCCGAACACCTTGTACTCCCTGCCCCCGGAGGGCGTGAGGGTACCCGGGGGCACCACCGTCACCCCGGGGTGGCGGAAGACCGGGAGCCGGAGGGCGGAGGCCCGCTCGACCAGCAGGTTCAGCCGCCGGGCACCGCCACCGGGGTCGTCGGCGAGGTGGATCCGGCCGGCGCCGACCTCGGAGGCGACCCGGAGGACCTCGTCGGCCCAGGGGCCGGACCGCACCACCAGGCGGCCTCCGCGTTCCCGCAGCGAGGTGTCGAGGTCTCGCAGCGAGTCGAGCAGGAAGGCCGTCCTGCCGGAGGGGTCCGGCCCGAGCGGTCCGTCGGTGTCGACCACGAACAGGGGCAGAACCCGGGCCGAGCCCGCGACGGCGGCGGCGAGCGCCGGGTTGTCCGCCACACGCAGGTCCCGGGTGAAGACCAGGAGGGCGACGGAAGCGGTTCGGGGAGCGGCCATGGGAACTGGTGCCTTTCTGCCGAGCGGCCTGTGCGTCAGGCGGCCTGTGCGTCAGGCGGCCGGCGCGCCGTCGGACGCTGTCGCCGTCCGCGGTCCGCGGGTGCGCGACCAATACGTCGCGGCGCCGATGATCACGACAGCTGCGAGGGCCGCGACGGCGGTGACGAGGGAACGGGGCTCGTCGGTGGTCCTGCCGACCGCGATCCAGGAAAGCCCCCACATCATCGCGGCGGCGACCGTCGCCCTGCCTCCGAGCGTCCTGGCGAGGGCGACCCCGACGCCGCTGACGACGAGCAGCGTCGCGACGGCGGCGGCCTCGGCGAGGCCGGAGGGGGACGACGCCGGTGAGCCGGTGACGACGGCCGCGATGTTGGCGAAGGTCGCGACGGAGACCCATCCGAGGTAGAGCCCGAAGGTTCCGTCGATGGCGACCTTCTCGAAGGCCGTGACCGGTCCGGTGTTCGCACGGTTGGCGATCAGGCGGTAATTGATCACAAGGAGGACCGCGAGGAGGGCGACGATGACGGCGACGCTCACCGGCAGCCACCCGAGAAGGGTCACCAGCAGCCAGCCTGCGTTGAGCAGCATGGACGCCGAGGCGAGCCAGCCGATCGCGCGGGCGCGGGGGCTTGTGGTGCTGGTGGGCAGCCACTGCCAGACCGTGTAGGCCCCGAGCCCGGCGTAGATCACCGACCAGATCGAGAAGGCGGTTCCGGCGGGGGCGATCAGGGTCGCGTCGGCGGAGAGGCGCCCTCCGGAGGAGTTCTGGACGGTGGTGCCGAGCACCCCGGTCCCGTACAGGGTTCCGATGACGCAGGCGACGGCGCTGATGGTGACGGTGACCTGGCGGAGGCGATCGGTGCGTGTGGCTTCCATGCCGTTATTCCTTCGCTGAAGGGGGTGCGGGGATACTCGCGGCGCTTGAGGAGACCGCGCCTTTCGAGCTGAGGGCGGCCCACAGCCGGACCGGCAGGAGCCTCGCGACCTTCGTCGCCAGAGCCATCGGGAGCGGGAAGATGATTTCCATCCGCCGGCGCTCCAGGCCGTCGGCGATCGCCCGGGCCGCGGCGTCCGGTTCGATCAGGAAGGGCATCCGGAAGGTGTTCACCGCCGTCATCGGGGTGCGGACGAACCCGGGGCAGACCGTGGTGAACGAGATGCCGTGGCGGGTCAGGGACGCGCGGAGCGCCTCGAAGAGATTGATCTGGGCCGCCTTGGTCGACCCGTAGGCCTCGGACCCGGACAGCCCGCGGTACCCGGCGACCGAGGCGACCCCGACGACGTGCCCGTGGCGCGCGGTGACCATGGCGGGCAGGACGGCGGCGAGGACGTTGTTCAGGCCCAGGAGGTTCACCTGGACGTGGTGGGCGAACTCGTCGGCGTCCCACACGGCGGCGTCGAACTGTTTCCAGTACCCGGCGCACCAGATCACGATGTCGAGTCCTCCGAGCACCTGGTCGGCCGTGCGGGCGGCCTCCGCGACGGAGCCCGGGTCGGTGACGTCCACGGGAACGATCGCCATCGTCCCCGCGGACACCTCCTCCAGGTGCTCGGCGCGTCGGGCCGAGACGGCGACGTGGGCGCCCCGGTCGCGGAGCTCCCGGGCGAGGGCCGCACCGATGCCGCTGGAGGCTCCGACCAGCCAGATCCGCGACCCGGCGAGGGAGATCCGGTTCATGACAACGGCCTCCGCAGCTGGAAGTGGGCGACGTCGAGGTAGCCGGAGGCGAATCCGGCCTCGGAGTACGCGAGGTAGAACTCCCACTTCCGTCGGAAGGTCTCGTCGAACCCGAGGCGAGTGATCTTCGGCCACGCCGTGGTGAAGGACTCGCGCCAGCGCCGCAGGGTCTCGGCGTAGTGGGGGCCGAACCGGGTGACGCCGGTGACCCGCAGATCGGTATGGGTGCGCACCGACGCCCCGACGGCCTCGGCGGAGGGGATGAGCCCGCCGGGGAAGATGTGCTTCTGGATCCACCCGTAGGAGCGCCGTGTGGCGAGGTACCGGTCGTGGGACATCAGGATCGCCTGGATCGCGGCCGTCCCGCCGGGGGCGAGCAGCTGGTCGATCGCGGTGAAGTACTCCGGCCAGTACTCCTCTCCCACCGCCTCGATCATCTCGACGCTGACGACGGCGTCGTACGCGCCGTTGACCTCGCGGTAGTCCTGGAGCCGGATGTCCACGTTGTCGGTGAGGCCCGCGTCGGCGACCCGCTGCCGGGCGAGGTCCGCCTGTTCCGCGGACAGCGTGATGCTCGTGACGTCCGCGCCGCGCCGCGCCGCCTCGATCGCGAGAGTTCCCCAGCCCGTGCCGATCTCCAGGACCCGGGTTCCGTTCCGGACTCCCGCCAGGTCGAGGACGGCGTTGACCTTGCGCAGCTGGGCCTTAGCCAGGGACTGGGACGACCATGGACGGCCGTGGCCGAACAGGGCGGAGCTGTAACTGAGGGTCTCGTCGAGGAAGGCGGCGAACAGGTCGTTGCTGAGGTCGTAGTGGTCGCGGATGTTCTGCCGGGACCCGCTGAGCGTGTTGCGGCGGGCCTCCGGAAGCCGCAGGTCGACCAGATGGCGCAGCCGCTGGAGCGCCGGGGGGACCGCCGTCGTCATCCGCTGGGCGAAGGGCAACAGGGCCGCTGCGAGATCGGTTCCCTCCCGCGCCCGCCAATCGCCCGCCATGTAGGCCTCGCCGATGCCGATCTTGGGATTGGCGGCCAGACGGCGGGCGAGGTCCGCCGGTCGGACGATCTCGATCGTCGGCGGGTCGGGGAAGAGACGAGGGTCGGGGACGTTCAGGGGATCGCCGCCGGGCAGCAGGACCCGGACGGGCACCCGCCGCAGAACGGTCGTCAGGACCTTCCTGGCGAGGAGGTGCCGCAGAGGGGAGGCGGCGGGGAGACAGTTTCTCCCGACGGGATGGGCGAGGGTGTTCAACGGACGTCCTCCTTCGATCGGGGGGCCTTCGTCCGAGAGGTCTCTGGCCGGGGAGCGCGGGGTACGACGGGCAGGCGGCGGAGCCACAGCCAGATGCCGTGGAGGCGGATCAGGACGCTGACGCGGTGGGTCATCGGCAGATGCCGGGCGATCGTCGCCAGCGCGGTCGCGGTCGTCGCGGGCTTCGGCGTCCCGGTGACGGCCGCGGTGAGGACGCGCCGTCCGTCGCGTTCCAGGACGACGGTCGCGGCGACGACGTCGGGGCGGAGCCGGAGACGGACGGCGTAGGAGCCCGAGACGTCGTTGAACGGCGAGACGTAGAACCGCTTGTCGACGGTTCCTGCTCCGTGCTCGTCGAGGTCGACCAGATAGGCGTGGCGTCCGCCGTAGGTGTTGTGGACCTCGAAGACGACGGCCCGTACCGCCCCGGCCGACGTCAGGCACCAGAAGACGGTCAGGGGGTCGAAGGTGTGCCCGAAGATCCGGGCGTGGGCCATCATGATCACCCGGTCCCCGGCGTCCAGGGTGATGCCCTGCCCGGCGAGGAAGCGGGTGAGGTCGCCGCGGAGGCCTCCGCCGTCCCGCCCGCCGTCGAGATGGTCACGGGGGTCGAACCGGGCGAGCATCCGTAGCGGCCCGGGCAAGGCCGGCAGGTGGTCGAGGTCGACAAGCCACTGGTAGTGGCGGTAGGTGAAGGCGTGGCGCACCGGAGTGTGGCGGACATGGGTGACGCGGCCGACGACGAGCGCGGGCAGGGCCGGCGGCTCGACGGCCGGGCTCACCGTGTCGTCCCGAACGACCGCGTTCACCAGGTCGCCCCGAACGATTGGGCGGCCTCGGCGCCGGAACGGCATCCGTCCTCGTGGAACCCCCAGCCCAGGTGGGCCCCGGCGAAGGCGAGACGCGGCCCTCCGGCGGTCCGCAGACGCCGGGCGGCCGCGACGGCCTCGTGGGTGAAGACCGGGTGGGTATAGGTCATCTCGGCGATCACCTGGTCCGGGTCCACCCGGTCGTCCGGGTTGAGGGTGACGACGAGGTCCTCGGCGTTTTCGAACCCTTGCAGCCGATTCATCCAGTAGCTGACGAGCACGTCGGTGGACCTCCCCTCGCAGGACCGCAGCCGGTAGTTCCACGAGGCCCTCGCCCGGGGGTTCCCGGGAAGGACCGAGCCGTCACGGTGCAGCCAGGTGCGGTTCGTCGAGTAGCCGATGGCGGCGAGGTCGGCGCGCTCGGTGTCGTCGGCGTCGTCGAGGATCGCGTGGGCCTGGTCGGCGTGGGTGGCGAGGACCGCCCGGTCGAAGGAGCCGACGGCGCCGTCCGCGGTCCGGACCTCGACGCCGTCGTCATGGCGGGTCAGGGAGGTCACCGCGACGCCCTTGCGGACGTCGGGGAGCCTGGCCGTGAGCTTCTCGACGTAGGTCCCGGACCCTCCGGCCACCGTGCGCCAGGCCGGGGAGCCGCTGACGGTCAGCATGCCGTGGTGGTCGAGGAACTCGAACAGATGTTTCGCCGGGTAGGCGAGGGTGTCGTCGTCTCCGGAGGACCAGACGCAGGACACGAGCGGGACGGCGAAGTGGGCGACGAAGTAGGGGGAGAACCCTCCCCTGTCGAGGAACTCGCCGAAGGCCGGGTCGTCGCCGCCGGGGTCGCGCAGCAGGGCGCGGGCCCGGCGGTGGAACCGGGGGACCTCGGTGAGCATCCGCACGAAGCGGGGATCGGTCAGGCGGCGGGGCTGGGCGAGGATCCCCGGAGCCCCCCGTCCCCCGGCGTAGGACAGGCCGCACCCTCCGCAGGTGATGCTCATGCTCATCTCGGTGGGCCGGGTTTCGACCTCCAGCTCGGTGAACAGCCGCAGCAGGGTGGGGTAGGTCCGCTCGTTGTGGACGATGAACCCGCTGTCCACCGCGAGATTCGTGCCGTCGGCCGTGGGCACCTGGTGGGTGTGGGCGTGGCCACCGAGCCGGTCGTCGGCCTCGAAGAGGGTGACCTCATGGGTCCGGCGCAGCAGGTAGGCCGCGGTGAGGCCGGAGACCCCGGATCCGATCACGGCGACACGGGGAAGGGAACGATTGCTCACGACGACCTCCGCTGTCCAAGGCTTGTCAAATGTTTGGTCAGAACCTACGATGCGAGGATGAGCTTGTCAAATGTTTGTCTAAGGTTGGGAGAGTCTGATGATCATCACTCGTACCGTCACCGTCGACCGCCCGGTCTCGGCGGTCTTCACCTACCTCGGCGACTTCACCACCACGACGGAGTGGGATCCGGGGACCGTTCGTACGGTCCGCGTCGACGGGGACGGCGAGGTCGGGACGATTTACCACAACACCTCCCGTTTCCTCGGACGGAGGACCGAACTGGAGTACGTCGTGATCGAGCGCTCACCCGATGAGCGGATCGTGCTGCGGGGGGAGAACGCCACCGTCGTCGCCGTCGACACGATGACCCTGCGGCAGCCGCGGCCCGGCGTCACCGAGGTGACCTACCGCGCGGAGTTCACCTTCAAAGGCGTCTGGACGCGGCTCGCCCCGCTGCTGACGCCGGTGCTCGCCCCGGCCTTCCGCCGGCTCGGTGACGAGGCGGAGGCGGGTCTCGCCCGCGCTCTGACGACGTTGCCCACCACCTAGGATGGACGAACCGTGTACACGATCAAGCAC
The DNA here is from genome assembly GCA_030837345.1 of Actinomycetota bacterium. Classification (GTDB taxonomy): domain Bacteria; phylum Actinomycetota; class Actinomycetes; order Actinomycetales; family Kineosporiaceae; genus JAUPKQ01. Next base: position 13,229 of record JAUPKQ010000158.1, read on the forward strand.
GCCGCCGAGCTGACCGGGGTGCCCGTCGCGACCCTGCGCGCCTGGGAACGTCGCTACGCAGTCGTGACCCCCCGGCGCACGGACTCCGGCTACCGGCTCTACGACGACCACAGCCTGGGCACCATCACCGCCATCCGCGACCTGGTCGCCTCCGGCTGGTCCGTCCGGCAGGCCGCGGCGGAGGTGAAACGTCACCGGGCCGATCCCGGGCACCCCCCGGGCGACGCTCCCGCCGTCCCAGGGTCCGCCGCCGCCCTCGGTCCCGCCGCCGTCGCGGGGGGAGACCGTCCGTTCGGCGACCTCGTCGCGGTCGCCGCCGAGCTCGACGTCAGCGGGCTCGCCTCGCTGCTGGACGACCGGTTCAGCCGCGGCTCCTTCGAAACGGTCGTCGACGGCTGGCTCATGCCCGCCCTCGACGAACTCGGCATGGCCTGGGCGGACGGACGCGTCGGCGTCGCCGGGGAGCATCTGGTCTCCCACGCGGTCGGACGGCGCCTCGCCGCGGCGTACGAGGCGGCCGCCCACAATCCCCTCGGGGCCCGCGTCGTCCTGGGCCTGCCGCCCGGCGCCCACCACGAGCTGGGGATTCTCGCCTTCGCCACGGCGGCCCGGCGGGCGGGCCTCGCGACGACGTATCTGGGGGCCGACGTCCCGGCGAAGGACTGGGCCGCGGCCGTCACCCGTCACGAGGTCCGGGGCGCGGTCCTCTCCGTGGTCCGGGAGGAGGATCTGGTCGGCCTGCGCGCCGTCGTGGCGCTGGTCCGCGAAGCGAGGCCACGGTTCCGGGTGGCCGTCGGCGGCCGGTACCAGCATCTCGCCCCCGAGGGCACCGCACCCCTTGGGCATACGATCGCGGACGCCGCGGCCCGTCTCGCCCGGGAACTGATCGACTGACCTGATCCGTTCGGTGACCAGGGCCCGGTCCTGACAGCCGGTCCTGACAGAGGGAGCTGACGTTGTTCGGTCTCATCAAGCCGTGCGGGCATGTCCTCGGACCCGCGCTGTGGCAGGTCTGGATGGCGCATCTGTGCGGGGTCTGCCTGTGCCTGCGCGACCGCCACGGGCACCTGGCGAGAACGACGACGAACGTGGACACCGTGCTGGTCTCGGTCCTGACCGCCGCTCAACGACCCGAGCTCGCGGCGACCCGTCGGGCCCGCCCCTGCGTCCTCCGGGGGCTGAAAGGCGGTCCTGTCGTCCGGGCGGACGCCCCCGCGGCACAGCTCGCCGCCGGAGTGTCCATGATCCTGGCCGGCGGCGTCCTCCGGGACCACGCCGCGGACCATGATCTGTCACGTCCGGTCCGGCCCCTCGCCGAGGTGGTCGGACGACGCTGGGAGAACGGGGGCCGGTCTGATCTTGAGGTTCTCGGGCTGGAGGCGGGGGCGCTCGCCGGGGTCGTCGACCGGCAGGTGGATCTCGAACAGGGCGGCAGGGGGACCGGCCTGGCCGCGGCCCTCGCTCCGACCGAGGAGGCGGTCGCCGTGGCTCTGGCCCGCACCGCGACGCTCGCGGGCCGCCCCGAGAACGCCGAGCCGCTGGCGGACCTCGGACGCCTGCTCGGACGGGTGACCCACCTCGCCGACGCGGTCCTGGACCAGGAGGAGGACGAGCGCCTGGCGCGGTGGAATCCCCTGACGGCGACCGGGACGCCTCCCGAGACGGCGGTCCGGCTGATCGAGGAGGCGCTCGGCGACGTCGAGCCCACCTATGACCGGCTCGTCCTGCCCGGTGGGCGGAACGGGGTCTCACCGGAGGCGTCCGAGCAGGCAGACCTCGCCCGGACTCTGCTTGTCGAGGTCCTCCCTGGGTCGGCGCACCGGATCCTCGGCCATGCCGGCTGGTGCGTCGGTGTGTGCTCCGGGCAACACGGCGCCAGGCACCTGCCGTCGGGTGAACGGCGGAAGCGACGGCGCCGGTGTAAGGCGGCGGACGAATGCTGCGACTCGTGCTTCGACTGCGGCGACTGCCCGACCGACGCCTGCTGCTCGTGCGACGGATGCTGCTCGTGCGACGGATGCTGCTGTTGCGACGGATGCTGCTCTTGCGACTGTTGACGGTGGAGAGAGGACAGCCCAGGGCAAACGCCGACTATCCGGTCGCACTGCTGGGCGACGGGAGCTCCCGGCCACTGATTTTGAGGTCGACACCGTAACAAATCGGGGGTCGGGGTGTTCATGTCGTGTCCGCTGGCGGAGACTGGACGTGTGATCAGACAACCACGTGCCCCCCGCCGCGTCCTGCCGACCAGCCCCTTCACCCGTGCCGAGTACGTCGCCCCGTCGACCGACGGCTTCGTGGTGGGCAGCCGGGTGACCCTGGACAGCTGGGGGATGGGCCGCGTGACCGAGGTGAAGAAGGAGTACGTGGTCGTCGACTTCGGATCGGCGGGGCTCCGGCGCATCCCGGCAGGGACGAAGGGGTTCTCCCTGCTGTAACCGGGTCGAGATCCAGCAGCTGTCCGGTCTCCGTGGCCGTCCGGTGGGTGACCTCATCCCCGGGCGGCCGTGACCTGCTGGTGGTCGCCGATGGTTGATCACTGAGAGTGCGCCGACTCGCGCGACCTGGCGCCACGAGTTCCCGCTCCGATGCCGTGGATGATGCGCGGAACGGTGATTGGCCGTGACCAAGGGGTGAGTTTTGGCGAGAAGTGAGCTTTCCGAGCCGGTTTTTGTGGGTGTTTGCACGATCTTTCGGCCGGTCGCCTGCTAGACCTGATGGTGTTGTTCGTGACCAGTTGAACGTGGTTCACCGCACCGAGTTCCGATGATGCGCCGTGGGGGCCGATCGCAGTGTCCTGCCGTGACGCGGCATGTGCGGAGTGTGAGGACCGTTCTGCGATAGGTGAATTGTGAAGGGGTCCCTGATGGCGCTCTCCGGCTCTCGATGGCTGCCCATCGCCTTGGCGTGCACCGCCGGGCTTGTGCTCGGCGGGGGGACAGCCGCTCTGGTGATGCGGTCCGGCGACTCGCAGGATGTGCCCACCCAGAGTTCCTCGGCGCAAGGCACTCCGGCGCAGTCCTCCGTCTCGCCGTCGTCCTCGTCGTCGGCGGGAGCGCCCGGTGGGGGCACCGTCCCGGCCCAGGCGATGGTGAGTTTCACCTTCGACGACGGGAAGAAGAACCAGTACCAGAACGCGATGACGACGCTCGACAAGGCGGGTTTCAAGGGGACCTTCTACGTCATCGGTGGCGCCATCGACGACTGGCCCGAGTTCCGTGCCAAGTACATGGACGCCACCGAGGTGAAGACGCTCTCCAAGAACCACGAGGTCGTCAACCACACCTGGAACCACGAGAATCTCGCTGACCTCGCCAAGGGAAAGACCCCCGCCGCCGCGGAGGCCGCGATCAAGACCGAGATCGCCAAGACGCAGGAGAAGATCGCCAAGGTGATCGGCGCACCGCCGAAGACGTGCGCCTACCCCTTCGGTGGGGTGAATCCCCTGGTTGTCAAGGTGGCCAAGCAGTACCTCAGCGCCTGCCGGACCACCACGGTCGGTCTGAACTCGCCGGCCGACGACCTGTACCAGCTCCAGATCTTCTACATGACCTCCAAGACGACGTCCGCTGATCTCGACAAGGCGCTCAAGGACGCCAAGACCGAGAACAAGTGGCTGATCCTCTGCTACCACGACGTCACCCCGGCCGATGACGCCTCCGACGAGTACGACGTCACGACGGCGGCGTTCACCAGCCAGGTCCAGGCAGTGAAGAAGACCGGGCTTCCCGTGAAGACCGTCGCCCAGGCCCTCGGCCTCGCCGGAGCCTAGAGGCGAAAGATTTTGTTCCGGTGCGATTCCGATTGGCCTGATGAATTTCGTCGAGCTTTCGGGGCGTGGAAGAGTTTCTCGCCCGACGGGAATGTTTTCAGCTGCCCCGGCGGTCCTGACCGACGGTCAGCCGGGCCAGCCGCGCCGGGGCGGTGACGCCGGACCGGCCGTGTCCGGACGGTAGCCCTCCGACCTGGGCCGACAGTGCGTACCGGAGTCAAACCACACTCCCGTCGGGAGCGACCGGTGGAGCGCGAAATATTCCGGAGGCGGTTGACTTCCTTCTGGGGTCTGTTCATTCTGGACACCTCTGCGGCCCGGACATAAGGATCGTGCGTGACACGAAGATCCGAGGTACCGCCGCTCCGGGTATTTCCCTGACCAGGGAGGAATCGCCATGTCTTCCGTGAGGCTCTTTCGGAAACGCCTTCTGGCCGCGGGTGCGGCCCTGGCCCTGACGGGGGCGACCGCGACGGCCGTCGTCTCGCTTGGCACCACCTCGGCCCTCGCTGCCGACTCCTGCAACGGGTATGTCGCGCTGACGTTCGACGACGGTCCCGGGGGGACGACGCAGCAGCTGCTGAACGTCCTCAAGACGAACAATGTGCGGGCGACGCTGTTCAACATCGGCCAGAACGCCCAGTCGAACGCGGCCCTGGTGCGGGCCGAGGTCGCCGCGGGGCACTGGATCGGCAACCACAGTTACACCCACCCGCACATGGCCTCGATGGGCCAGTCCCAGATGACTTCCGAGCTCCAGCGGACCCAGCAGGCGATCCAGGCCGGTGGCGCCCCCGCGCCGAAGGTCTTCCGGCCTCCGTACGGTGAGCAGAACGGCACGCTCCAGTCGGCCGCCAGCGCCCTGGGCCTGCGCACCGTCACGTGGGACGTCGACTCGAAGGACTGGAACGGCGCCTCGACCCAAGCGATCGTCAGCGCCGCGGGCTCCCTGCAGAACGGCGGCATCATCCTGATGCACGACCAGTACCAGGCAACGAGGGACGCCGTCCCGCAGATCGTCAAGAACCTCAGCTCCCGCGGCCTGTGCCCCGGCATGATCTCCCCGAGCACCGGC
>JAUPKQ010000159.1 GCA_030837345.1 Actinomycetota bacterium
ATCAGCCAGGTGTGAGGTGATCGAGGTGGCGACAGCAGAGGGCCCCTGACGGGAGCTGGGCACCAGGCCAACCCACACCACCCGGAGCCTTGCCACGCCTGACAGCGCGGGCCCGTGGACCGTCATCGACGGTCCACGGGCCCACCCACCACGAGAGCCCCCGGTCGGGGTCGAACCGACGACCTACCGCTTACAAGGCGGTTGCTCTGGCCGCTGAGCTACGGGGGCAGCGGTAGAGGCATCGTACGTGTGATCTCACCGCGCCCGCTCGGATCGACACGATCAGGTCACCCGTCACCGGCCCGACCGGAGGGCTCGCGGTATCAACTGTTCTGCTGGCATGGCCTTACCTCATGCAGAGAGTCATCATTCATACACTCTTCGTAATCAGGGGACGAGGAGGACCAATGACGACCGGCGCGGTGGGCGATATCCGGCCTCGAGGCCGTCGCGCTCTTCCCGACCCCTCCGTCTCCCCCTTCGGCGCCTGTCTGACCGGTATCGGTCCCGGCGTCATCGGACGCGGGGACTCAAGCGTTCAGCGTGTGCCCCTCCCCCGGGAGGACCTGGTCGGGCAGGACGCCGGGCGCTCACCAGCCGTCGGGCGCTCACCGGACGCCGGGACCAGCGGGGTCGAGCTCCGGCTCGTCAAGGCGCTCACCATGGCGGAGCGACGGCTCCGGGCGACGGTGGAGTATTCGCCCGTCGGCACGGCCGTCCTGACGCCGGAGGGCGTCTTCGTGCAGGCCAACGCGGCGATGTGCCGTCTGCTCGGCCGGAGCGGGACCCGGATGCACGGCCTGACGCTCGCCGACATCACCCACCGCGAGGAGGTCGACCGGGAGGCGGTCCCGCTCGCCCGGCTCGTGCGGGGCGAGATCGAGACCTACGAGGTCGAGAAGCGGGTCATCCGTCCCGGCGGGGACTTCCTGTGGGCCCGGGTGACGGTCTCGGCGGTCCGGGACGACGACGACGTCCCGCAGCACCTCGTCGTCCAGGCACTGGACATCACCGAGGCCCGGCGCGCGGTGGAGAAACTGGCCCACGCCTCGCTCCACGACCCTCTGACCGGGCTGCCGAACCGTGCCCTGTGCCTCGACCGCATCCAGCGGTCCCTCGACCGGAGACGCCCGAGCGGCGGCGGGCACCTCGCCGTCCTCGTCATCGATCTCGACCGCTTCAAGGTGGTCAACGACAGCATCGGTCCGGTGCACGGGGACGTCGTCCTGCTGGAGGTCGCCCGCCGCCTCCAGGAGATCCTGCGCACCGGCGACACCGCGGCCCGCCCGTCGGGCGACGAGTTCGTCGTCGTCTGCGACGACGTCCGTTCCTCGCCGGAGGCCGTCGTCATCGCCGACCGGATCCTCGCCGCGCTCCGCGTGCCCGTCGTCGTCGAGGGCCGGGTCGTCGTGCCGACCGCGACGATCGGCATCGCCGTGTCCACCGACGAGGACCGCGACGCGATGGCCCTCCTCCGCGACGCCGGTGCCGCCCTGCACCGGGCCAAGGAGAACGGGCCGGACGGCTGGGCCCTCGTCGACGACGAGATGCGGCGCCGGGCGGTGGACCGGTTCGACATCGAGCACCAGCTGCGTTCCGGTCTCGCACGTGGGGAGCTGCGCCTCCACCTCCAGCCGATCGTCGAGGTGACCACGGGGCACGTCGTCGGGCGAGAGGCTCTCGTCCGCTGGCAGCATCCCGAGCGAGGGCTGCTCGGTCCCGCCTGGTTCTTGCCGGTCGCCGAGGAGAGCGGGCTGATCGAGGACCTCGGGCGCTGGGTGCTGGCGGAGGCCGCCCGGATCGCCCGCGCCACGCCGGACCAGGGGTATGTCGCCGTCAACGTGTCTCCGTCCCAGGTGAGGCGGGCGGGTCTGTCGAAGGACGTCGAGACGGTCCTGCGGCGCACCGGGCTCGCCCCGGGGAACCTCGTGATCGAGCTGACGGAGTCGGTGATGCTCGGAGCGGCGACCGAGGGCCGGCGTCAGCTGGAGGAGCTCGACGGTCTCGGCGTCCGGCTCGTGGTGGACGACTTCGGGACGGGGTTCTCCGCGCTCTCGCACCTCCGCGACCTGCCGGTGTCAGGGATCAAGGTCGATCGCGGTTTCACCGCTGGCCTCGGGCATGATCCGCAGTGCGACCGCATCGTCGAGGCCCTGACCGGCCTGGCCCAGGGCCTGGGCGTCGACATCGTCGCCGAGGGGGTCGAAACGGAGGAACAGCGCCTCGGCCTCGCGCGGATCGGCTGCGAGCACGCGCAGGGGTACTTCTTCGGCCGTCCGGAGCCGGTTCACCTGCCGTGAGCGGTGCTCCACCGGGGACGGATCACGGCAGCACCGACGACCCGCCGAGGAGACCGGCCGGCGACGGGAAGGGCGCCCAGTCCGGTTCGTACACGTCCCCGGAGGCGACCATCGCCGACGCGAGGACGACGAGCAGGCATCCGGCGACGACGACGATCCGCCCGGTCTGCCCTCCCGTGACCACCCGGACGACGGCGCGGCTGCCGGTGCGCAGGCTCCAGCCACCCGGACCCCACCACGCGGTGACGATCGCGGTCAGAGCGGCGACGAAGAGGGCCAGAGCCCTCGACGGGACGCCCGGCCCCGACGACGAGATCAAGGACCACGCGATGAAGGAGGTGCTGACCCCGACGAGCCCGGGAAGGATCATCGTCACCACGGTCATGGCCATGGAGCGGACGAGCCTCCACGGCAGAGCCGCGAGGACGATCGCGACATCGCCGGACGTCGGGCGCCCGTCCTGCCGCCGACGCTGGAGACCCGCTCTCGACCGTTGGATCAGACGGGCCACGACGGCCCAGCAGAAGCCCAGGACGGCGGCGCCACCCGGAGCGACGGCCGCGACGGCCGCGAAGGTCAGGGCGAGGGCCGCCAGAACGGCGGTGCCCTGCCGGGCCCCGGTGGCGTCCGCCCAGGAACGGTCCGGGTGGAACGGCTCCTGCGGGTACCCGCCCTGCGGCTGGGAACGCCCCGGAGGGGCCTGCCGGGAGGGAGGCCGGGCGACCGGGCGACCGGTCTGCTGGGCAGCCGGGCGACCCGTGGGCTGGGCGGTCGGCCGACCCGCCTGCTGGGCGGTTTGCCGGACGGGCGGCCGGGCAGGTTGACGCGCGGGTTGCCCGGAAGGCTGGCGGGAGGGTGGGCGGGCACCGCGGCCGGGGGGCCGGGGAGCGGACTGCTGCTGGTTGGGACCGGGCGGCGGCGTGTACGGCACCGGAGGAGGGGTGTAGCCCGGCGCGGGGCGGGACGGAGGGCGGCGGGCGGACCGGGCACCGGGATACGGCGGGATCGGGGACGCGGGGCCCTTCCCGGGGGTGTCCGTGACGGGCGGCATCCGCCGGGTGCGGTCGGGCGGGGGCGTCCGGGAGGTCGGGCCCTGTGGGTCGGCGCTCTCCTCGACGCTCGACGGGGCTGTCGTCACCCCGGAGATCACGGTGTCCAGGCGCTGCACGAGGGCGGCGGCCGTCGGACGGCGGGCCGGGTCGAGGGTGAGGGTGGCTGCGAGGAGCTCCTTCAGACCCGACTCGATGCCGTCGATCTCGGGCTGGCCACGTCTGACCCGTTCGAGCACGGCCTCGATCGGCCCCGTGCCGAACGGCTGCCGGCCGGTCGCGGCGAAGACGAGGGTCGCTCCCCACGCCCACCAGTCGGTGGCGGGGGTCACTCCCCCGCCGTAGATCAGCTCGGGCGACAGATAGCCCGGCGTCCCCATGACGAGGCCGGTGCGGGTGATGCGCGACTCGTCCGCGATGTGCGCGATCCCGAAGTCGATCAGCACCGGGTCGCCGTCGATCAGCATGACGTTCGCCGGCTTGACGTCGCGGTGGATCACGCCGACCGCGTGGATCGCGCTGAGCGCCTCGGCGAGGGCACGGCCGATCCGGGCAACCTGGCCGGAGGGGAGGGGACCGGAGGAGTTGACCTCCTCCTCCAGGCTGCGCCCGGGCACGAACCTCGTGACGAGATACGGCTCGGCACCGGCGACGTCCGCGTCGAGGACCTCGGCGACCCTGGGGTGGCGGACCCGCCGGAGCGTGGCGACCTCCCGGCTCAGGCGACGCCGCGCCTCGGGATCGTTCGCGACATGTGCACGCAGCACCTTGAGCGCGACCGCACGGCCCCCCGGGTCCGTGGCGAGATGAACGACCCCCATCCCGCCCTCGCCCAACTTCCGTACCAGACGGTACGGGCCGACGGTCGCGGGGTCACGTGTCGTCCCCGCCGTCACGCCCTCCACCGTACGGCACACACCGTGCCGTGGAGGACCGCACGACGAGCTCGGGCCGGAAGACGTACTCGCCGCCGGACTCGTCCGCCGACGACACGAGGTCGACCGGCTCGTCCAGCAGGGCCCGGACGGACGCCTCGGCCATGGCGACGATCGGTTGCCGGACGGTGGTGAGCGGCGGGTCGGTGAACGCGATGAGAAGGGAGTCGTCCGACCCGACGACGGACACGTCGTCCGGGACCGCGAGGCCGAGGGACCTCGCCGCCCGGATCGCGCCGAGGGCCATGAGGTCCGACCCGCAGACGATCCCCGTCGCGCCCCGGCGCAGAAGACGGTCGGCGGCGAGGGCACCGCCCTCGACCGTGAACATGCAGGACTCGATCCACTCACCGGCGTCCTCGGTACCGACGTGACGCCGGACGGACTCAATGAAACCGGTCATCTTGCGGACGACGGGAACGAACTGCCGGGGCCCGACCGCCAGCCCGATCCGCCGGTGCCCGAGCGAGGCGAGGTGGCCCACCGCCAGCTCCATCGCGACGATGTCGTCGTTGCTGACGAAGGGAGCCCGAAGCCCCGGCAGGTAGCCGTTGACCAGCACGATCCGCAACCCGCGGGCCCGCAGCGACCGGTACCGCTCCGGATCGGCCGAGCTGTCCGCGTGCAGGCCCGAGACGTAGACGATGCCCGAGACGCCCCGGTCGAGGAGCATCCGGGTGTATTCGTCCTCGTGAACCCCTCCGGGCGTCTGGGTGCACAGGACGAGCGTCAGACCCCGGCGCGCCAGCGAGGTCTCCATCGCCTGGGCGAAGGCCGGGAAGATGGGGTTGTCGAGCTCCGGAACGATCAATCCGACCAGACCGGCCGACCGTGGCCGAAGCCGTGACGGCCTCTCGTACCCGAGCACGTCGAGCGCCGTGAGGACGGCCTGGCGGGTGGTGTCGGCGACTCCGGGCCGGCCGTTGAGGACGCGGCTGACCGTGGCCTCGCTGACGCCGGCCTGAGCCGCGATATCCGCAAGCCGCGCCGTCATGGGGACAGACTAGGACGTCGGGGAACCGTCCGGTCACGCCGGGTGCCCAGCGGCCTCCGATCAGGGCGTTGTCGGAAAGCTCACCTTTACTGGGATGGGCCGTTAGGCAAGGATGACCGAGGCGCACGTCCGTCGTCGTGACGGCGCGCCAGTAGAACCCGGACCTCCAGGCGGTGGTCCGGCAGCCCTCTCACTCGGATCGTCCGGCACGTTCCTGCCGGTGAAGGGAAAGTGCTCCGCCATGGCTACAGTCACCTTCGACAAGGCGACCCGGATCTACCCGGGATCCACCGAGCCCGCCGTCAAGGCGCTCGACCTCGACATCGAGGACGGCGAGTTCCTCGTCCTCGTCGGCCCCTCCGGCTGCGGCAAGTCCACCTCGCTGCGCATGCTGGCGGGCCTGGAGGACATCAACCAGGGCCGCATCCTCATCGGCGACCGGGATGTGACGAACATCCAGCCCAAGGACCGCGACATCGCGATGGTGTTCCAGAGCTACGCGCTCTACCCGCACATGTCCGTCGCGGACAACATGGGCTTCGCCCTGAAGATCGCGGGCGTCCCGAAGGACCAGATCAAGAAGCGCGTCCAGGAGACCGCCAAGATCCTGGACCTGGAGGAGTACCTCGACCGCAAGCCCAAGGCGCTGTCCGGTGGCCAGCGGCAGCGTGTCGCGATGGGCCGGGCGATCGTCCGCAAGCCCCAGGTCTTCCTGATGGACGAGCCGCTGTCCAACCTCGACGCCAAGCTGCGTGTCTCGACCCGTACCCAGATCGCCTCGCTGCAGCGCCGGCTCGGCGTCACGACCGTCTACGTGACGCACGACCAGACCGAGGCCATGACGATGGGCGACCGGATCTGCGTCCTCAAGGACGGCATCCTCCAGCAGGTCGGCACCCCCCGGGCCCTGTACGACCACCCGACCAACATCTTCGTCGCGGGCTTCATCGGCTCCCCGGCGATGAACCTGATCGACCTGCCCGTCACGGACGGCGGCGTGCAGATGGGCGACATGGTGTGGCCCGTCGACCGTTCGCTGCTCACGGCGGCCGGTAACCACGTCACGGTCGGTATGCGTCCGGAGGACATCTCGCTCTCGGAGCACGGTCTCGCCGTCGAGGTGGACCTGGTCGAGGAGACCGGCGCGGACGCCTACATCTACGGTCACACCCTCGGGCAGGACCGCATGGAGATCATCGCCCGGACGGACGGCCGCCGTCCCCCCGAGAAGGGCGCGACGGTCCACTTCACGCCGAAGCCCGAGCACGTCCACCTGTTCAACACCTCGACCGGTTCCCGGCTCGGTGCTTGAGCACCACCATCTGGCATGACAGTGACGCGCCCGGGTATCCCCGGGCGCGTTGCCATGTGCCGGTCACCGCCGCGCCGGAGGCTCCGGTCCGGCGGTCGCCCCGGATCGGCCACATCCGGGCACCACGATCTGGGACCATCGGCGCTGACGGGAGTCATCGGAACTACTGGGACGACCGCCGCGGGGGCGGATCGGAGGAACAGGTGAGCGCGTCAGATCCGCGCACCGGGATGAGTCGTTCGAGGGAGCGGACCGTGCGATGAGTCTGGCCGACGACGTCCCGGGCTGCATCGAGGCCGAAGAGATCGGTGCCGGTGGGTACGGCCGTGTCTACAAGGCGCGCCAGCCGGCGTTCGACCGAACCGTCGCGGTGAAGGTCCTGCACGGTCGGCTCGACGACGCCGACACCGTGCGGCGGTTCCAGCGCGAGTGCCAGTCGATCGGTGTCGTCGCCGGGCACCCCAACATCGTCGGGGTCCACGACGCGGGCGGCACGCCGTCCGGCCATCCCTACATCGTCATGCCCTACCTGCGACGCGGTTCCCTCGCGCACAGGCTCGCCCGCTCCGGGCCGATGCCGTGGCGTCAGGCCGTCGAGATCGCCGTGAAGCTGAGCGGCGCCCTCCACAGCGCCCACGCCGCCGGGGTCCTCCACCGGGACATCAAGCCTGAGAACATTCTCGTGTCCGACTACGGCGAGCCCCTCCTCGCCGACTTCGGGATCGCCCACCGCCTCGGGTCCTCCCTCCAGACGACGACCGCCGCCGCCCTCACCCCGGCGCAGGGAGCCCCCGAGCTTCTCGGCGACGGCAAACCCTCCGTCGCCTCCGACGTCTACAGCCTGGCCTCGACCGTCTACACCCTCATGCGCGGAGAGCCGCCGTTCACCCGCCGGGGCGACGAGTCGCTGTTCCCCATGCTGGCGAGGATCGCCACCGAGCCCCCGCCCGACCTGCGCGACCGGGGAGTCCCCGACCCCGTGGTCCGGGTGCTGGAACACGCGATGGCCAAGCAGCCCGGGCACCGCCCGACATCGGCGCTCGACTTCGGCAAGGCGCTGCAGAGCGCGCAGTCCCTCCTCGGCGTCCCGGTGACCGTGCTGCCGCTGGCCGACGACGACTGCACGGGCCTCGACGGCATCCCCGCGACCATCCGCACCCCGGCCCCGGGCACGGTTCCCTCGCAGTCCCCCAGGACGCCCCCGAACGTGACACCGACGATCGTCACGCCGCCGCCGGCCCCGGGCACCGTGCGGACCCCTCCGCCAGGGACCCCGCCGAACGCGGCACCGGCGAGCGCCGCTCCGCCACCCGCGGCGGCGACCGTACGGACCCCTGCGCCTGGAGCGCCGCCGAACGTCACCCCTCCGCCCCCTCCGTCGCCCCCGCAGCCCACGCTCCAGCCGCCGTACGGCGCCGGTTACCCCCCGCCGGGGGCGAACAACACACCACGGCCCCCATCACCGCCGACCGAGCTGAACCCGTACCGGGCACCGACCCGGCCCAGGACCCCGATCCCCTTCGCCCCTCCGGACGGGCCCCGCAGGGCGAGGAACACCGTGGTCGCGATGCTCCTGACGATCGCCGGGCTCTTCGTCCTCGCGGCGACAGCCGTCGTCCTCTTCGTCCTCGCCGTGGACGAATCCGACACGTCCGGCGAGGACGGCGAGTCCGGGTCCGCCGTCGCGAGTGAGGAGACCTTCCCCGACGACTCCCGGGACGACTCCTCGACGGCGGAGCCGACGGCGAGGACGGGCGGTTCGGCCGCCCCGAGCCGGAAGAGCTCTCTCCAGTCGCCCGCCCAGCGGATCTCCCCCCCGGGCTTCCTCCAGACGAAGCTGCTGACCAAGAGCGATCTCGGCCAGACCTGGAACGCCGGTGACCCCGACACGCCCAGCGACGAGGCCTTCTGCGGCAAACCCCTCGCCTACAACGGCGGGAGCCGCGGGACAGCGACCTTCGTCCGGGAGGAGCCCGCCGCCATCGTCCTCCAGCACGCCTACGGCGGCGTCCCGGGACAGGCCGCGAAGTCCCTGGCGGCCGTGCGGGCCTCGGGCAGATCGTGCACGAGCTGGAGCGACACCGAAGGTCAGGCAACCGTCACCTATGCCTTCAAACCAGTGCAGGGGCGGACAAAACTCGGGGACGACTCCGCCGTCTACCAGATCAAGGCGACCGGGACAGAGGTGCCGTTCAACGCCGTCCAGATCTATGTGGTCAAAGGTGACGTCCTGAGCATCCTCACGTACGGAGTGACGACCGACATCACCTCGGCGGACATCAAGGCGGCGGAGGGTTACGCCCGTCGAGGCGCCGACCGCCTGGCCACCGCACCGTGACCAGGCCGTCCGGAACGCCCCGTCCCGCGCCCACGACCACCCCGCCGATCGAGGAGCCCTCGTGACAGGTCAGCCCCCGGCCCCCGCGCGGATCGCCGACTACGACGTGGTCGAGACCCTGCCCCGTCAAGGTTCCGAGACCTACCTGCTCGCGCGGCCACCGGCCAGGCTCGGTCTGCTCACCGACCGCGTCGTCATCAAGGTGATGGACGGACGGCACGAGGTCGACCGTTTCCACCGGATAGCGGAGGAACTGCGCCGTTTCGCCTTCGTGGGGTCGCAGCACCTCGTGATGCTGTACGACGCCGGGTCGGACGACGGGCACCTCTGGTACTCGATGGAGCACCGCCCGATGGGCACCCTGGCCGAACCGGTGGGACAGCTGACGCCCCAGCAGTGCCTCTCCGCCGTCGCGGACGCCGCGCGCGGCGCCCATGCCCTGCACGAGGCGGGAATCGCCCACCGGGACATCCGCCCGGGGACCGTGCTCCTCGGCGCCTCGCACGCGGCCCTCGCCGACCCGGATCTCACCCGGTTCCTCTCGCACGGTCAGACGGTGACGAGTGCGGCCCCCGTCAGCGACCTCGAGTACCTCGACCCGGCACTGATCCGCGGAGAGACGCCCGGCCGTCCCAGCGATGTCTGGGCTCTCGGCCTGACCCTGCACCGAACCCTCACGGGACTCTCCGCCTATCCCGAGATCTCACCGGAGGCCGGGACACTGCCCGCCGTCCGGCGCATCCTGTCCGGGGGCCCGGAGATCAGCACCCACCTCGACACCGCGGTGGCCGAGGTGATCCGTTCCTGCGTGGCCCCGGATCCGTCCGACCGTCCCTCCACCGCCCTGGCACTGGCCGAAGAGATCGAGGCGTTGTGAGCACCGACCTTCTGATCATCAACGGCCCCGGTGTCGTCGCCCGCCGAGGCGAGGCGGTGCTGTGGGCCGAAGGCACCGATCTGCGCCGCGAAGGCCTGCTCGCGGAGATCGTCCAGCACCTCGACGAGATCTCCGCGTACCGCATCACCGCCGGTGAGTTCACCGACTGGCTGATCGACGAGCTCACCGGTCCCCGAGGCTCGACGGTCCCGGCCCTCGCCCTCGTCGTCCCGGACGGCGGAGAGGTGCTGGCCGTCGTCCACGGGTGGGGCCGGGTGACCGCACCCGGTGGGGCGCTGACCGCACCGGACGTCGCCCACCACATCCCCGAGGCCCTCCCGATCGCCGTGGGCCGGGCCGACCTCGCCGTCCTCGCCACGGGGGATTCCTTCCTCGATCTCCGCTCCGGCGCCGTCCCCGGGGGCGCCGGGCTGCTGTCGCCCCGGCCCGCCTCGTCGTCGTCCGCCCGCCACTCGGCCGGTCCGGTCGCCGAGGACGAACCGTTCGAACCGCCGACCTTCGAACCGCCGATCTTCGAGGAACCGGTGTTCGAGGAACCGGCGTTCGAACCTGCGGCGGCTTCGCCCGCGGAAACCTTCGAGACCCCCGCCCCGGTAGTGGCCGTCGCGAGCCCCGCAGCGGCCGTTCCGGTCGCGAAGACGTTCGAATCGCCGAGATTCGAACCCCCGGCCTTCGAACCCCCGGCGGCCACGGTGGCCCCTGATGCGGACGCCTGGCCGGAACGTCCCGAGCCGAGGCCCGAGCCCCTGGTGGAAACACCCGTGTCGTTCGGGGAAACGGCCGGTCCGCCGAGGGAATCCGATCTTCCGTTCGCGAAGACCGCCGCGCTCCTTCCCCTGCGCCGCCCCGGCGCCTCAGCGCCTCCCTCGCGCGGACAGGCGCCGGGAACGCCGGCCGAACGGCCTCCCGTCACGTCGCAGTCCCTGTTCGGGTCCCGCCCGATCGCGACGCCGCCCCCGGCCCGCGCCGTCCCCGCCCCGCCGCCGTCCCTCGGTCTCTTCTCCGGGATGTCCTCCCCCGGTGGCACGCCGGTGTCTCCGTCTCCGTCGCCCGCCCCACCCGTCATGACCGCACCGCCCGTCACGCCGGCGCCCCAGACGATGGCGGCCCAGACGATGGCGCCGCAGAGGTTAGCTCCGGAGCCACCGATCACCCTCGCCCCGGTGTCACGGCCTCCGGCCCCGGACGTCCTTCGGCCTGCGGCCCCTTCCCCTCTCCCGGAGCCGCTCCCGGCCCCGGTGGCGCCGCCCGCCCCGGCGGGAGGCAGTAGTTCGCCCGCGAACTCCCTCGTGGTGTCGCTCCAGCCGGATCCGGCGACGGCACCGTCTCCCCACGAACCGTTGCCGATCGTCCGGGACGACGCCCTGGCGCCTTCGAAGACCGGGTCCGCCACCGGATCCCCGGGGGGTGGAGCCGATCCGCGGGTCGCGATGGTGTCAGGTGTCGAATGCCACCGGAAGCACTTCAACAACCCGAGGGACAGGTTCTGCCGCGTCTGCGGGACCCCCCTGCACCAGCAGACCCCGGCGGTCCAGGTCCAGGGCGAGCGCCCGTCCCTCGGCGTCCTCGTGTGCGACGACGGAACCGCCTACGGGCTCGACGGTGACTACGCCATCGGCGCGGACCCGCGTGACGAGCCCGGCGTGGTCTCTGGGCTGGCGGACCCGCTGTACCTCGGCGACGGCGAGGCCGGGGTCGCCTCGACCCACGTCATCATCCACCTGGACGCGTGGGAGATCCTCGTCCTCAACCGGTCGCCGGGGCTCCCGGCGGCCGTCCTGCACCGCGGCGACTCCCAGTGGACGCCGCTCGCCCCCGGCCAGTGGGCCAGGCTCGCGCCGGGCAGTTATGTCGGATTCGCGGGGCGTCACGTGGTGTTCGAGAGCTACGCCACCCCCTGACCGGGCGGGACGCCGGAGCCGCGCCGGGGGGTCGCTGACAGAGCCGTTCCAGGTGATGGGCACAATGGGCGCCATGGACGGTGCCCTGCAGATCACCGCTGCCCAGCCCGACCCGGCGTTGCTCGATCTACCGTGGCCCCTGCCTCTGGAGTCGTGGCCGGCCGATCAGCTGGCAGCTCTCCCCCGCGGCATCAGCCGTCACGTGGTCAGGTTCGTGCGGTTCCAGGGCAGCGTCCTCGCCGTCAAGGAGATCAACGAGGACATCGCCCGCCGCGAGTACTCGCTGCTGCGGCTGTTGCGCCGGATGGGGATGCCCGCGGTGGAGCCTGTGGGCGTCGTCAGCGGGAGAGTCGATCCCTTCGGCGAACCGCTGGAGGCGACGCTCGTCACCCGCCATCTCCAGTTCTCCCTGCCCTACCGGGCGCTCTTCTCCCAGAGCCTGCGTGACGACACCGCGACCCGCCTGATCGACGCTCTCGCCGTCCTGCTCGTCCGGTTGCACCTCGCCGGGTTCTACTGGGGTGACGTCTCGCTGTCGAACACCCTGTTCCGCCGGGACGCCGGAGCGTTCGCGGCCTACCTCGTGGACGCCGAGACGGGCGAACTGCACGAAACGCTTTCCCCCGGCCTGCGGGAGTACGACGTCGATCTCGCCCGGATGAACATCGCCGGTGAGCTGATGGACCTCGAAGCGGGCGGGTTCCTCGACGAGACGATCGACCCGGTCGCGATCAGCGACGTCATCACCCAGCGCTACGCCGAACTGTGGACCGAGCTGACGGTCGCGGAGCAGTTCGAGCGCGGTGACCGGTGGCGCGTCGACGCCCGGATGCGCCGGTTGAACGACCTGGGGTTCGACGTCGACGAGCTGACCATCAGCACCGACATCAGTGGCACGACGGTCCGGATCCAGCCGAAGGTCGTCGACGCCGGGCACCACTCCCGGCGGCTGCTGCGGCTGACCGGCCTCGACGTCGAGGAGAACCAGGCCCGCCGTCTGCTCAACGACCTCGACTCCTACCGGGCCGCGACGGGTCGTCAGGCGGACGCCGAGGAGTTCGTCGCCCACGACTGGGTCCAGACCTGCTTCGAACCCGTGATCAGATCCGTTCCGCGCGAACTGCGCGTCAAGCTGGAACCGGCCGAGCTGTACCACGAGGTTCTCGAACACCGTTGGTATCTGTCCGAGCAGAGAGGCCGCGACGTCGGGCTCACCACCTCGGTCGAGAGTTACATCCGCAATGTGCTTGTCCACAAACCGGACGAAGCCGCCGTATTGGGTGTTGACACCCAGGAACTCCCCGTGGTTGCGGACCGCGAACCCTGACATGTTCCGCCCCATCTGACCCACCCGGGTAGTGTTTGCACGGGGCGCGAAGCTAGTCAGGCCGTGACGGACTGGGGTGGGGCGTGCAGTATTTCCAGCGGTCGACGTGGACGTCGACCCCGCGGCCGGTAAGCAAGCTCGCCGCACTGAACGGCTCCGAGGTCGAGGGCATCGCGATCCACTACACGGGCTCGTCCAGACCCCTGGGGTCGGGGACGAGCCTCGCGGTGACAGCCCGTCATCTGGAGGCGGAGCGGCGCTTCCACGCCGGGGCCCCTCCGGAAGGTCGTGGCTGGGGCGACATCGCCTACCAGGCGGCGATCGACGTCGAGGGGCGGGTCTTCGACTGCCGGGGCATCGGGTACCGCTCGGACGCCAACGGGAACGCGACGGCCAACCGCGAGTACGGCGCCGTCACCTGGCTTCTCGGCGTCGGCGACCGGCCGACGTCCGCCCTGGTCAACGCCTTCCGGCAATGGCGCCAGGATCACTGGCTCCCCCGATACCCCCGTGCGACCAAGGTCGTCGGACACCGCGACCTCTACGCGACCGACTGCCCCGGGGACCCCGCCTACGCCCTCATCCTCTCTGGAGCCCTGACCAAGGGAGTCGACGTGCCCCTGACCAACGCCGAGATCGACGCGATCGCCACCCGAACCCGGGACAAGATCCTCGCCGTCACCTACGGTAACCAACCCGACGGCCAGCCCTTCACGCTGGCGATGCTCTGGGGTGAGGTCCGGGTCAACGCCATCAAGGCCGCCACGGGCATCGACATCGACGCTCTCGCCAGCGCGATCATCTCCAGGCTGCCCCCGGGACAGGGCGGTCAACTGGACGCGCAGGCGCTCGCCGTCGCCGTCGCCGACGAGCTGGCGATCCGCCTGCGCTCCTGATTCTCCAGCAGAACGTGCTTGGCGAAACGTCCCTGGTCCCTAGTGCCGCATCGCCCGCGCCAGCGTCGTCCGCAGGAGGGCGGCCGCGTCACGGTCACCTTCGACGGTCACCGCGTGGTCGTCGGCCCTCCCCCACAACCAGAGGTAGAGCGGGCCCGGGGCGCCGGAGACGACGGCGTCCGGGGACACGGGGAGGTGGGAGACCTCGACGGTCCTCTCGTTGAGACCGACCGTCCAGTGGCGGCGGCCTGTCGCGACCCGCACGAGCTGGCCGGCACCACCGACGTCCGCGCCCAGGACGACGCCGAGCCACAGGCGCAGGGCCTCGTCGATGCCGTCGTCCGCGACCTCGGGCGACACCGGCCACGACCATCCGACGGCGTCGAGGACGTCGACCGCGTGCACCGTGGTCTCGTGGATCATCCGGCGGTGCCAGAATGCGCCGGTGCTGTCGAACGGGCACCAGGTCGACGTCTCGGCCGACGGGTCCAGCGTCGCCAGGGTGCCAAGGAGCGGCTCCCAACCGGTGGTGAACCACTCCCTGACATCGGTGCCGCGCGGCATCGACGGGGTGCGGACGGGACGGTGACCGTCGAGGATCCACCGGCGGACGACGCGATGGACGACACCGAGGTGACGGAGGGTCTCCGCGACATCCATGCCGGGACACCACCGGACCGCCGCGTCCAGCGGGCCTTTCGAGGCCGCCTCGTCCAGGGCCGCGCAGGCCGCCCGGAAAACCTCCACCGACGGGTTCGCCGTGCCGCCCGTCGCCGTACCGCCCGTCCTTGTGCCGCCCGTCACTGTGCCGCCCGTCTGCGTGCCACGTCGTACAGGGCCACCCCTGCGGCGACCCCCGCGTTCAAGGACTCCATCACACCCGCCATCGGGATCGACACCACGACGTCACACGTCTGGCGGACCAGCCGCGACAGTCCCTTGCCCTCCGAACCGACGACGATCACAAGCGGCTCCGTCGCCGCCTCGAACAACGGCAGGTCGAGGTCGCCGTCCGCGTCGAGCCCGACGACGAAACACCCGGCGGCCTGGAGCTCCTCGAGCGTCCGGGTGAGGTTGGTCGCCCTGGCGACCGGGATCCGGGCCGCGGCCCCGGCCGAGACCTTCCAGGCCGCGGCGGTCATCCCGGCGGCACGGCGCTCGGGCACGATCACGCCGTGTCCACCGAACGCGGCGACCGACCGGACGACGGCGCCGAGGTTCCGCGGGTCGGTGACGCCGTCCAGGGCGACCAGGAGGGCCGGTGTCCCCGAGCGTTCCGCCGCGGCGAGGAGATCGGTGGAATGCGCGTACGAGTAGGCCGGCACCTGGAGCCCGAGTCCCTGGTGAACGGCGCCGTTGGTCATCCGGTCGAGGTCGGTCTTGCTGACCTCGAGGAGCGACAGCTCACGGGCTGCCGCGATCTTCAGCGACTCCTTGACCCGGTCGTCGCCCTCGATCCGGGAGGCGACGAACAGGGCCTTCGCCGGAACGTTCTCCCGCAGGGCCTCAAGGACGGCGTTGCGCCCGGCGATCAGCTCGGGGGCACCGTCCGAGGGCCGCCGGGAACGGGACGAGGGGGACCTGCCGGGGACGGACTTCCGGCGGGACGCCGCCGTGGCCTTGCGGGCCGCCGGGTGGTTGGTGCGCTCGGTCGCCTTCGGGGTGGGACCGCGGCCTTCGAGCGCCTTCCGCCGCTGCCCTCCGGATCCGACCGTGGCCCCCTTCTTGGAAGCGCCCTTCCGGATCGCTCCTCGCCGCTTCGAATTGCCCGCCATTACCGTGTCCCCTCTGCCCCGCGCAGGACCGTCCACCGTGCGCCGTCCCGGGTGTCCTCGACGAGGATCCCGGCTGCGGTCAGTTGGTCACGGATGGCGTCGGCCTGCTGGAAATCCTGGTCCGCCCGGGCGGTCGCCCGGGCGTCCAGCCGCTCACGCACGAGAGCGTCGAGGGCGGCTGTCGTTGCGGCCGCGACGTCGTCCGGGCCCGTGGCGGACGACGTCCACGCCGGGTCGAGGGGGTCGAGGCCGAAGACGTCGGTCATCGCCCGCACGGCCAGACCGGCCTGCGTGACGCCGTGCTTGTCATTCTTCGCGAGGGCGGTGTTCCCGGCGTGCACGGTCTCGTGGACGACGGCCATCGCGGCGGGGGTGCCGAGGTCGTCATCCAGGGCCGCGACGAAGGCGGGCGGCAGGGTGACGAACGACCGCAGGTTCTCGGCGTCCAGCTCGTGGACGGCGGGCCCGATCTCGGCGGCGCGGACGACGAACTGCTGGATCCGCTCGTAGGCCGTCCTGGCCTCGTCGAGCGAGGAGTCGACGACCTCGATGTGGGAACGGTAGTGGGGCACCGCGAGCAGATACCGGACGACGGACGCCGGGACACGGCGCGTCAGCGCCTCGACCGTCATCGTGTTGCCCAGTGACTTGCTCATCTTCTCGCCACCGGCGACGACCCAGGCGTTGTGGAGCCAGAACCGCGCGAAAGGATCCCCGGCGGCCCGCGACTGGGCCTGCTCGTTCTCGTGGTGGGGGAAACGCAGGTCCAGGCCACCACCGTGGATGTCGAACTCGGCCCCGAGGTAACGGTGGGCCATCGCCGAGCATTCGAGGTGCCACCCGGGCCGGCCGGGTCCCCACGGGGAGGGCCAGGCCGCCGTCGCGGGTTCGGTGGGCTTGGCACCCTTCCAGAGGGCGAAGTCGAGGGGGTCACGCTTGCGGGCGGCCTCCCCGGCGTCCGCGTCCCCGGACAAACGCAGGTCGTCGACCGACTGGTGGGTGAGCTCACCGTAGGCGGGCCAGGAGCGGACGTCGAAGTAGACGTCCCCGGACCCGTCGTCCGCCGGGTAGGCATGCCCCGCCGCGACGAGCCTCTCGACGAGCTCGATCTGGTCGGGGATGTGTCCGGTGGCGCGGGGCTCGTAGGTCGGCCGCAGCACGTTGAGCCGGTCGTACGCCCGGCCGAACGCGAGTTCGTTGGTGTAGGCGTGCGCCCACCACTCCTGGCCCGCCTCCGCGGACTTCACCAGGATCTTGTCGTCGATGTCGGTGACGTTGCGGATCGACACGACCGTGTGGCCGGTCCTGACCAGCCACCGCCGCAGGACGTCGAACGCGATCGCCGAGCGCAGGTGGCCGATGTGGGGGCGAGCCTGGGGGGTCGCACCACAGACATACATCCCCACCCTGCCGGGCACGAGCGGAACGAAGTCCCGGGTCTCATGGGTGGCGGAATCGAACAGTCTGAGGCTCACCGGTCCAGGCTACCGGCGGCACGGCCCGTCATCGGGCCGCAGGTCCGCCTCCGGGCAGCCGTTCCGCGAGCAGCCGTTCCGCGAGGAGGAGGTCATGGGGATACGTCACCTTGAGGTTGCGGCGGCTTCCGGGCACGACCTGGACGGCGAGTCCCGAGAACTCCTCGACGCTCGACGCCGTGTCCGTCCCCTCGAACCCCTTTGCCGCCGCCGCCTCATACGCGAGAAGGAGGTCCTTCGCCCGGAAAGCCTGCGGCGTCTGGACGCGGACCAACGCCCCGGCCGGCGCGTCGCCGACCGGCAACAGGTCACGGGCCGGCAGACCGGGCAGGGCGCCACCGGCCGAGGCCGCCGCCCGGATCACCGATCCGATCAGAGCGGGACCGGCGAGCGGCCGCGCACCGTCGTGGACGGCGACGACCTCGACCTCCCCGGCCTCGATCCGTGGACGCAGCAGATCCAGAGCCGCCTGTTCCGACCCGTGCCGGGTCGCCCCACCGACGACCACCTCGACGTCCAGGTCACCGACCTCCTCATCCAGGATCCCGCGGGCGAGGGCGACGTCCTCGGACCGCGTGACGAGGACGAAGTGATCGACCTCGGGCACCTGCGCGGCCTGGACGAAGGACCACGAGATCACCTTCCGTCCAGCCAGGGGCAGGTACACCTTGTTCACCCCGGCGCCGACCCGGGTGCCGCTGCCACCGGCCAGCACCACGAACGCCGCCCGGGTCATCGACGTGCTCCTACTCCGCACGCCACGACCCTAAATGATCGGTTCCGCCCCGGAGACCACGAGCCCGGGGACTATGAGACAGTCGTGAGCCAGCACCGTCGACGGGTCGCATCGGTGACGTGTCTTCCCGGTGTACCCGTGAAGCGAAGGAGAGAACGTGGCACAGCGGACCGTCGTCATCGCCTCCCGGATCGGGCTCCACGCCCGGCCGGCAGCCGTCTTCGCCAAGGCCGCCGCCGCCGCGGGGACGCCGGTCACGATCCGCAAGGACGACGGCGCACCCGTCCCGGCCGCGAGCATCCTGTCCGTGCTGGCCCTCGGGGTCAACTGCGGTGACGAGGTGACGATCGAGGCGGACGGCGACCAGGCGGACGGCGTCCTCGACGACCTCGCGGCTCTGCTCGCGCGGGACCTCGACGCGGACCCTGCGTGAGCCCTTCCGTCGCGCTGCCGAGGGTCGGGCTGGGCGTCGACGTCCACGCCTATGCCCCTCCCGGCTCAGGGCGTCCGATGCGCCTGGGCGGACTGGACTGGCCGGGTGAGGAGGGGCTCGCCGGACACTCCGACGCGGACGTCGCGGCGCACGCCTGCTGTGACGCTCTGTTGTCGGCGACCGGGCTGGGGGACCTCGGGTCGACCTTCGGAACGGCGGCGCCGGAGTGGGCAGGTGCCGCGGGCACGACGCTGCTCGCCGAGACCGCCCGCCGGGTGCGGGAAGCCGGGTTCACGATCGGTAACGTCGCTGTCCAGGTCATCGGCAACCGCCCGAAGCTCGCTCCCCGGCGGGACGAGGCACGCCGGGCACTGTCGGCCGCCTGCGGCGCGCCGGTGACGATCAGCGCGACGACGACGGACGGCCTCGGACTGACCGGGCGAGGGGAAGGCGTCGCCTCCGTCGCGACAGCCCTGGTCTTCACCTGGGCGGAGGCTCCCACGCAGGTGGGCCAGCGGCACGCCGACGGCACACGTGAATAGGTACTACGCGCGCAGCAGGGCCTCGGCCAGGATGAGATCGTCGGCGTCGACGACGGCTATGACCTCACCCAGGGCGGGAACGACGCGAAGGACACCTCCGGCCGAACGGACACGGGCGGCCAGGGCACCTGGACCGGCGGGCAGGGTGCCGTCCGGCCCGAGAACCCCGGGGCGGACGAGGGCGGCCTGCCGGTAGGCCTGGGGGCTGCCGACCACGTGGAAGGAACCGCGATCAGCGGTCCCCTCCACAACGCCGTCCGGACCGACCCGTTTGAGCGTGTCGGTCACCGGACGCACCGGAACAACCCCGTCAAGATCCGGATCGTCCATCAGGACGTCGAGAACCTGATCGATCCAGGCCCCGGAGACGAGCGGATGCGCAGGGTCGTGCACGACGAGGATCGCCCCTGGGGCGACATCAGGACGCCAGGTCTCCCCGAACAGAACTGCCAGACGGTCCACCCGACCCGAGGTGACGAGGCAGTCCATCGCCCGCCGCACCAACGTCTGACCCGACACGTCACACAGAACAGGCTGCTGATCGACGCCCCCAGGGGGCACGCCGACGACAACGACACCTACGACGGGTACCCGGACGCCGGACGAGCGGACCGCTCCGTCACGACCTCGTTCGGTCATCACCAGCCCCGCCTTCGATCACCACCCGTGACGGGGGTGACTCAGGAAGCGAGGACCTCTTCAAGCAACGCCTCGGCCTTGTCCTCGTTGGTGTGCTCCGCCAGGGCGAGTTCCGACACCAGGATCTGCCGGGCCTTGGCGAGCATTCGCTTCTCACCCGCTGAGAGCCCACGGTCACGATCACGGCGCCAGAGGTCACGCACGACCTCTGCGACCTTGATGACGTCACCGGACTGGATCTTCTCGATGTTCGCCTTGTAGCGGCGCGACCAGTTGGTCGGCTCCTCGGCGTAGGGGGCTCGCAGCACCTGGAATACTCGATCCAGACCCTCCTGACCCACGACATCCCTCACGCCGACAAGATCGACGTTCTGGGCGGGCACCTCGATGGTCAGATCCCCCTGCGCTACGACCTTGAGGACTAGGTACTGATGTTCCTGGCCCTTGATGACCCTGGTCTTGATCTCCTCGATGAGTGCGGCCCCATGGTGGGGGTACACAACCGTCTCGCCGACCGTGAAAGCCATGTGGTCTTATCCCCTTTCCCGGGTCAAGACTAGCACGGCATGAGGGGTCCGTCACGGCGGACTCCCATCGTTTGCGCAGGTCAGAGGCCTCCTTCCCTCCGAGGCAGGCCTTGACAGACCGCGTGGCGACGTGCTGGTACCCATTTGACCTCCGGTGTCCCGGCGCCCTCGCCACCGCCGTCGGCCCGGTCGGCCCAGGAGTGCGAAGTGAACAAACCCTCCCCGGTCCGGCCCAGCACCTCATCCCGCCGAGAGGGTGGTGAGTGACCCGCCAAGAGGAGCTTTAGTGGGGTTTTGACCGTCGCTTGACCGTTTTTCCCTCCAGAACGCGGGGTCCTTCTCCGGGCGAGAAGACGCTATTTGTGCATGGCGTCACCACGATTATCCACATTGTCACCATGTTTACCCACGGGGTCGTCAACTGGACCCAACCATCCCGAACCCCCACTCACGGGAGATAGCCTGAGCGCGTCCGACCTGATTCCACCACTCCATCCCTCTTCGGGAGGAAATATGTCCGTCGTTCCCGGCGAGTCCCCCTCCGGATCCTGGCCCCCGCCGGAGTTCGACACAGGGATCCCTCACTCTGCCCGCATGTATGACTACTGGCTGGGAGGAAAAGACAACTTCGCCGTCGACCGATCGATGGGTGACGCCTTCCTCCGGGAGATCCCCACCCTCCGGGACATGGCCAAGGAGAACCGCAAGTTCGTCAACCGGGCCACCCGGTACCTCGCCGCCGAAGGCGTCCACCAGTTCCTTGACATCGGCACGGGGATCCCCACGAGTCCCAACCTCCACGAGACGGCCCAGGCGGTCACGCCCGACGCGCGAGTGGTCTACGTCGACAACGACCCCGTCGTGCTCGCCCACGCCCGCGCCCTGATGGTCAGCACCGACGAGGGTATGACCACCTTCCTGGACGCCGACGTGCGCGACCCCGAGTCGATCCTCCAGCAGCCGGAGTTCCGGCGGGTGATCGATCTCGGCCGGCCGGTCGCCCTGATGGTCATCGCGGTGCTCATGCTCGTCGGTGAGGAGGACGAGCCCTACGAGATCATGAAGGTCTTCCGCGACGCCCTCCCCCCGGGCAGCTACCTCGCGCTCACCCACCCGACCCAGGACTTCGACCCCCAGGCGGTCGAGACCGTCACCGCCTTCGCGACACAGGGGGGAATGACCTTCGTCCCACGCACGAAGGACGCGGTCGCCGGCTTCTTCGGTGACTGGGACCTCGTCGGTCCCGGCATCGTCCCCGTTCGGGAATGGTTTCCGAAGACGCCCCCCGCGAACCCGTGGTCGGCGTACTACTGGTCCGGAGTGGCACGCAAGCCCTGATCAGGCCGGGTTGGCCACGTGCGGCTCACCCACCCCGGGGCCGAGCCGCACGTGTTTCCACCGGCCGGGATTTCCGCCGGCCGAGGGGTCCGGTGGCCCCTCGGCTCACGGATCACGGCTCGAACTTGTATCCCAGCCCGCGGACGGTGACCAGATAGCGGGGGTTCGCCGGGTCTGGCTCGATCTTGCTCCGCAGCCGCTTGACGTGGACGTCGAGCGTCTTGGTGTCCCCCACGTAGTCCGAGCCCCAGACACGGTCGATCAACTGCATACGGGTGAGCACCCGCCCGGCGTTCCGGAGCAGGATCTCCAGGAGTTCGAACTCCTTGAGCGGCATCGCGACGGGCTGGCTGTTGACGGTGACGACGTGCCGCTCGACGTCCATACGCACCGGGCCCGCCTCGACGGCCGAGGGAGCGACGGCCTCCGGCTCGCTGCCCCGGCGCAGGACGGCCCGCACCCGGGCGACGAGTTCCCGCGAGCTGTACGGCTTGGTCACGTAGTCATCGGCGCCGAGTTCGAGCCCGACCACTTTGTCGATCTCGCTGTCCTTCGCGGTCAGCATGATCACCGGAACGTTGCTGCGGGACCGCAGCTGCCGGCAGACCTCGGTGCCGGGGAGACCAGGAAGCATGAGGTCGAGCAGGACCAGGTCCGCACCGTTACGGTCGAACTCCTCCAGAGCCGCCGGGCCGTCATCGGCCACGGCCACCTCGTATCCTTCCCGCCTCAGCAGGTAGGACAGCGGGTCGCTGAACGATTCTTCGTCCTCGACCACGAGGATGCGGGTCACGGTAGTGCTCCCCTCGGAACAGATTCACTGGGCACTGATTCACTGGACACTGATTCACTGGATACTGATTCTGATACCTCAGATTCCGACGAATCAGATTCTGACGGGACGGATGGTGACGGAACGGATTCCGCGAGGAAAGGAGCAGAGGCGACGACGTCGGACGGCACCGGGAACGCCTGATCGGCGGGGGTTCCGGCGGCGGAGTCCGGCAACCGGAGGGTGAAGGTCGAGCCCTGCCCCTCGACGCTCCACAGGGTCACCTCCCCGCCGTGGTTCGCCGCGACGTGCTTGACGATGCTCAGGCCGAGACCGGTACCGCCGGTCGCCCGGGAACGCGCCTGGTCGACGCGGTAGAAACGCTCGAAGATCCGCTGCTGCTCCACCGCCGGGATACCGATCCCCTGGTCACTCACCGCAATCTCGACGAGACCCGCGGTACGGCGCACGGTCACGCCGACACGGGTCCGGTCCGGGGAGTACGCGATCGCGTTGCCGACCAGGTTCCGGACCGCGGTGACCAGCAGACCGTGGTCGCCGTAGACGACGGCGCCGGTGTCGCCGCCGACGGCGACCTCGATGTTCTTGACCTGGGCCGCCAGACGGCAACGGTCGACCGCTTCGACGATCACGTCGTCCGTGGTCACAGGCTCGGGCGGATGGAGGGCGTCGGCCACCTGGAGCCGTGAGAGATCGATGATCTCCTGTACGAGGGTGGAGAGCCGGACGGACTCGCGTTCCATCTGACGGGCGAAGTGCCGCACGGCCTCCGGGTCGTCCGCCGCGTCATGGACCGCCTCGGCGAGCAGTTGCAGCGCCCCGATCGGGGTCTTGAGCTCATGGCTGACGTTGGCCGTGAAATCGCGCCGGATCTCCTCGACGCGGCGGGCCTCGGTGCGGTCGTCGACGAGCAGGAGGATGAACTCCGTCCCGAGCGGTGCCACCCGGGCGTGGACGACGATGTGCGCCCGGCCCAGCGGTCCCCGGGGCAGTTCGAGTTCCCGTTCGCGCACGAGCCCGAACCGCCGCGCCTCGGCAGCCAGTTCGCGCAGCTCCGGGTGCACGAGATCGTGGCCTCGCACGAGCCCGAACGCGTAGGCCGCCGGACTCGCCTTGACCACGCCGTCCGCGACGTCCAGGACGACGGCGGCCGATCTGAGCACGCCGAGGACCTCTGTGACACCAGGAGGCAGGTCGAGTTCCGGCGGGTCGCCCAGCCCGAGGCCGTCGCGCTCGCTCACCCTGAAGGCGAACACCCCGAGCGCCCCGACGAGCAGGCCGACCAACCCGGCGTAGGCCATCGTCCAGGCAGGGTTCACGTCATCAGAGTAGGGGTGGGGAATCCGGTTCGGCCCTCCCACCGGGTCGGGACCAGACCCTTCCCACGGAGTTCACCTCACGGCGGGCGGACGTTCACTACAGCCTGCGACGTTACGGTCATGCGTGAGCAGTATCGAGGCGAACTGGCCGGTCTTTCCGAACACATGGTCGAGATGACCCGATTGGTGGGATCCGCCATAGCCCGGGCGACCCGGGCTCTCTTGGACGCCGATCTGGCGCTCGCGGAGTCCGTGATCGCGGCCGACGAGTCGGTCGACGCCCTCCAGGCGGAGATCGAGGAGAAATCGCTCGAACTACTGGCCCGGCAGCAGCCGGTCGCCACCGAGCTCCGGGCGATCGTCACCGGTCTGCGGATGACCGCCGATCTGGAAAGAATGGGTGACCTCGCCCGGCATGTCGCCAAGCTCGCCCGGCTGAAGTACCCGGACTCGGCGATTCCCGCGGAGTTGCGCTCCACCATGATCGAGATGGGTCAGATCGCGGAACGTATCGTGGCGAAGACCGGCAGCGTCATCGCGACCCGCGACGTCACCGCGGCGATGGAACTCGAAGTGGACGACGACGCGATGGACGGCCTTCACCGGGAGGTCTTCCGGCTCCTGCTCGGGCCCCACTGGACCCACGGAGTCGAGGCGGCCGTCGACGTCACCCTGTGTGGCCGGTACTACGAACGGTTCGCCGACCACGCCGTGTCCGTCGCCCGCCGGGTGACCTTCCTGGTCACGGGCGAACGCGCGCCCCTCGCAGGCGCGAGCCCCCTCGGAGGCACGGGCCCGGCGTGAACCCGGCACGGGCCCGGCGTGAGGTACCGGGTCGTTCCCGGTCGGCCGTCGTCATCCGTCCGGGCCACGCGGGCCGGACGGAGACGACGGAACGGTCAGCGCCCCTGGTTGGCGACCGCGGCGGCGGCCTTGGCGGCGGCCTCGGGGTCGAGGTAGCGCCCGCCCGGGGTGAGGGGGGTGAACGAGTCGTCCAGTTCGTACAGCAGCGGGATCCCGGTGGGGATGTTCAGCCCGGCGATCGCCTCGTCACTGATCTTGTCGAGGTGCTTGACCAGGGCCCGCAGCGAGTTGCCGTGCGCGGCGACCAGGACGACCTTGCCCGTCACCAGGTCGGGCACGATGTCGCTGTCCCAGTAGGGGAGCATGCGGGCGACGACGTCCTTCAGGCACTCGGTCGACGGCATGTCGTCACCGAGCCCGGCGTACCGGGGGTCGCCAGCCTGCGAGAACTCGTCGTCCGCTTCGATCCGCGGCGGCGGGACGTCGTACGAACGGCGCCAGAGCATGAACTGCTCCTCGCCGTACTGTTCGAGGGTCTGCTTCTTGTTCTTGCCCTGGAGGGCACCGTAGTGGCGCTCGTTGAGGCGCCAGCTGCGCTTCACCGGAATCCAGTGGCGGTCGGCGGCGTCCAGGGCCAGGTTGGCCGTGGTGATCGCGCGGCGCAGCAGCGAGGTGTGCAGAATGTCCGGAAGCACCCCGGCCTCGGTGAGCAGGCGCCCACCGGTCTCCGCCTCGACACGGCCCTTGTCGGAGAGCGGCACGTCGACCCAGCCGGTGAAGAGGTTCTTGGCGTTCCAGTCGCTCTCGCCGTGGCGGAGCAGGACCAGCGTGTACGTCATGCCTGAAGGCTAGTCCCCCCGCCTCCGGTGGACGGCCAGGAGGTCCCCGACGGGCCACGGTCGCTCCACGAGGTGCTCACGGAGCGACCGCCAGGGCGCCGAAGGAGACCGGGGACGCCGTCCGCGGCCGGTCACCGGCGCCCGCGACTCCCCCGGCACCCGTGAACCGGGGGGAGGCGGTGAACTGGCCCATCGCCTCGGCGTACACCTCGGACAGAGTGTCCACGGTCCTGTCCCAGCCGAAGGCGGTGGCGTGGCGGACGGCGGCGGCCTGCATCGCGCACCGCCGAGGGCAGTCGTCCAGCAGGTCACGGATGGCACCCGCCCAGCGGACCGGGTCGTGCCCGTCGACGAGGACACCCGTCCGCCCGTCGCTGACGGCGGTCACCAGCCCGCCGACCCTCGCGGCGACCACGGGTGTCCCGCAGGCCTGGGCCTCGAGCGCGACCAGGCCGAAGGACTCGTTGTGGGAGGGGACGACGACGAGGTCGGCCGCGCGGTACCAGTCGGCGAGAACACTCCGCCGGGCAGGCGGGTGGAAGCGCACGACCTCGTCGAGGCCGAGGGACGCGGTGAGGGACGTCAGCTCCTCCGGCCGGTCCAGGCCCGTGCCGCTCGGTCCTCCGACGACCGCGACGAGGAGCTCGTCACGACGGTCCGGGTCCTCGCGGAGGATCTCCCCGACGGCGCGGATCAGGACGTCCGGAGCCTTCAGCGGCTGGATCCGTCCGACGAACAGCAGCAGACGGCCCGTTCCCGGCAGCCCGAGACGACGCCGGGCGGCGCGACGGGCCTCGGGGCCTCCGGGGGAGAAGACGTCGAGATCGACGCCGGGAGGGACCACCGCGACCCGGTCCGGCGGAGCGTCGTAGAGATCGACGAGTTCCGCGGCTTCCTTCTCGGTGTTGGCGAGCAGGCGGTCCGCCGTGGCGACGATCTGCTCCTCACCGGTCACCCTGATCGCGGGCTCGGGCGCGTCGCCGTCCGCGATCGAGGCGTTCTTGACCTTCGCCATCGTGTGCATCGTGTGGACGAGCGGCACCTGCCACCGGTTGGCCACAAAACACCCGGCTTGCCCGGATATCCAGTAGTTCGAGTGGACCAGGTCGTACCAACCCGGGTCACGCCGGGCCTCGACACGCATCATGCCCGCCGTCACGGCGCACAGCTGCCCGGGGAGGTCGTCCTTGGCGAGTCGCTCGAACGGGCCCGCCACCACATGCCGCACGAGCACGCCGGGGGCGAGCTCGGTGATGGTCGGCAAGCCACTGCTGGTCGCCCGGGTGAAGATCTCGACCTCGGTGCCGCGGCGGGCCAGGCGCCGGGCCGTCTCGACGACGTACACGTTCATACCGCCCGCGTCGCCGGTCCCCGGCTGGTCGAGTGGCGATGTGTGCACCGACAACATGGCGACACGTCGCGGCACGTCGGCATCGCTCACCG
The DNA here is from genome assembly GCA_030837345.1 of Actinomycetota bacterium. Classification (GTDB taxonomy): domain Bacteria; phylum Actinomycetota; class Actinomycetes; order Actinomycetales; family Kineosporiaceae; genus JAUPKQ01. The sequence continues at coordinate 26,614 of JAUPKQ010000159.1, forward strand.
CGTGCCACCCCCTCGCCGGCCGATGCTTCGAATATCGGCCTCCGGGCGACTCCAGCGTTCCAGCGGCCGGGATTGTTCCCTACCCTCGACCGGATGACCCGGCGAGCCCGCCACCTCGGAGAGATCACCCGTGGCACGACCAACCCGAACCGCCTGCGCCGCGCCGACCGGTGGCTGACCGGGCCCGCCGCGGACCGGCTGCGCCGCGCGTCCGACCCCCTCGTCGTCGACCTCGGTTTCGGGGCCACACCCGTGACGGCTGTCGAGCTGCTGACCCGTCTGCGCGCCGTCCGGCCCGGGGTGCGGGTCGTCGGGATCGAGATCGACCCGGAGCGGGTCGCCGCCGCGAGGTCCTGGAGGCGGCCCGGGCTCGACTTCGCCGTCGGTGGCTTCGAGATCCCTCTGCCGGACGGACGGCGACCGATCGTCGTCCGCGCCTTCAACGTGCTCCGTCAGTACCCGGAGGAGGCCGTCGGTCCCGCGTGGCAGGCGGTGAGCGAACGGCTGGCCCCGGGCGGGCTGCTCGTCGAGGGCACCTGTGACGAACTCGGCCGGCGGGCGACGTGGGTGGCCGTCGAACCCGGGCGGGGACCGGTGTCGTTGACGCTGTCGCTGCGGCTCGCCGGGCTCAGCCACCCGTCCGAGATCGCCGAACGGCTGCCGAAGGCGCTCATCCACCGCAATGTGCCCGGTGAACCCGTCCATACCTTCCTGTCCGCCTTCGACACCGCGTGGGACCGGCAGGCGCCTCTGGCGGCCTTCGGAGTCCGGCAACGATGGACGGCGGCCGTCCGCGACCTCGTGACCGGCGGATGGCCGGTGCTCTGTGGTCCGGCGCGCTGGAGACTCGGCGAGGTGAGCGTCGCCTGGCACGCCGTCGCCCCGGCGGGGGACCCCCCGACAGGGCACGGCACGACACTGACGTGACGGCGCCCCGGACGACAGCCCTCAGTGGTCGTCCTCCATCGGGGCGTAGGACAGCACCAGGTCACCGACCTGGATCCGGCTTCCCAACGGAAGCGGAGCGGGAACCCGCGGCACCATCGCGATCCATCCGGCACCGCCGGGCGGCTCGATCCAGGTGCCGTTCACGCTGCCCGCGTCGACGATCTCGACGCCGTCGTCCGCGTAGACGAGCCGGGCGTGCACCCGGGAGATGCGCTGCTCGGCGTCGGGAAGGATGACGGGCTTCGCCCGGCCCTGTGCGACGTCGACGTCGACCTCCGGGTTACGGCCGATCACGCAGTCGGCGTCGACGACGATATCGGGACCGTCGTCCATGATCAGGCGGCCGAGGGGGGAGGAGCGAGCCGGCTTCTTGCGCCCCGGCTCCGCCGGCGGCGCGTCGGAGTCCGGGGGACGGGGCGACAGTGCGCCGAAGGGGTCGAACGTCGGGGAGGCCGGCGGCGGGACCACCTGGGTCGGTGGCTGCGCCGGCGGGACCGCGCCCTTGGGACGGCGGACGGGCAGGCCCGAGCCGAGCCTCTGCGGCAGGACCGGCGGCTCCGGAGGAGTGGGCGTCGCCGCCGACGGAACGGGCGGCGGCGCGGGCGTCGGCCGTGCGGGCGGCGACGGAACGGGCGGCGGCGGAACGGGCGTGGACGGCCGGGAGGGCAGCGGCGGCGGCGCGGGCGTGGACGACGCTGGCCGGGAAGGCAGCGGCGGCGGCGCTTCGGCGGGAGGTTTCACCCCGGATTTCGCGGTGGGCTTCTTCGCGGGCTTCCCGGAGGGTTCGGCGGCGGGAGCCCCCTCGGACCGGGTGGAGGTGAGGATGGTGTCCGGCACGGAGGTGACCTCGGACGGCGTGGGTTTCCCCTGCGGTACCTCGGGCGCTTGCGGGACCGGGGTCGACGTCGCGGTCTCCATCCGGCCGCTCTCCCCGAACCGGATCGGTTCGGGACGGAAACCGACGGGTGACGACCCGGAGTGCCCGGAGGCGGGAGCCGGCGAATTGATCACCGCCCGCCCGGAGTCCGCGGGGGCCCGGCCCGAGTCGGTGAGCGCGTCCGAGGAACCCGGAGTGTCACGCCCCGGCGTGTCAGTCCAGGCCGGGGTGAGCGGCCCCGGCGCCCGGGAGGACGAAACGGCTTCGAGGACGAGACGCCCGCCGTCCCGGGACCCCGCGCGCACGAGGAGATGGGTGAGCCCGACGGGCAAGGTCCGGTCGACCCACGAGTGGGCGTCCAGGCCGTTCAGGCGGGTGACGCTCTGGTCGCCGTCGCCGGAGCGGGCCTCCAGGACGACGTCACCGTGGACGAGGGCGAAAAGCCCGCCCTTGTCGGACTCGACGACCAGGCAGAACGCCGGTAGCCGGTCGGTGTCGACGTCAGCGATCACTCTCGCGACGGCCCGTACGACCGGTCGGGTCGTCGCCGCCGACAGGAGGGCGTCGAGCGCCTCCTCCTGGCCGGGGTCGATCGACGGAACGACGAGCAGGACGCCTCTCAAGGACGCGACAGCTCCGGGGCCGGGTTCGACGCGAATCCTAAGATCCGCCAGGTAATCGCCGCTCACGCCCCTGTGTCTAGCGGACACACCGTCGAGGGGGCAAACGCCTTCGAGTCTTCTTCACCATGTCGGAGGGTGAGAAAATCACCCGCTACAGGCGCAAATCGACCGCTGACCTCGTCGAACGTCCCGGATCCGCCAAGAGTCCCGGGCCCGCCGGGTGTGTCGGGTGTCCCGCGCCCCCGGGAAGATCAGTTGGAAACCTCGTCGGGAAGGACGACGGCGATCTCCCCGGTCGTGTAGCGCCGGGCGATCTCCTCTGTCAGCGCGTCGACGACACCCTGGACACCGCGCCGGGTGCGGCTGACCCGGGTCTCGATGTCGACGAGATGCTCGATCGCCCCGCCGAGATCGTCATCCGACATCGCCGCGAGATCGGAAGCCCCGACATCGGCGACCGCGCGTTCGGCCTCACGGCGGTGCTCCCCCACCCTCGTCGGGCCGACGTTGCCCAGGTAGCGGCCCATCCCGTGGTCGACACGTGGGCCTTCGTCCGCAAGGATCCTCGCGAGCGCACCGACGATCTCGTCGTCGGTGCGGGGTTCACGGATCATTCCGCCGTCGGTGCGCCGGTTGTCCTGTTCGGCCCGGAGGATGTCGATCCGGCCCTGGAGCAGGCGCCGGGCGAAGGAAAGATCGACCTCTTCCTGCTCGGCCTCCGCGCGACGGGCACGGACGTCGCTGAGGGGGAGTTCGGCCAGCCCCACCACGTAGTCGGGCGCGAGCACCCGGTCGACGCGACGGCGGCCTCCCGCCATGAACTCGCTCATGCGCCCCTCACCCGATCGTGATGTCCGCTCGTCCGTGCACCTGTCGCCCGCGAACCGGCCGGTCAGGTGACCGGAGACGGCGATCATGCACCACTGTCGACGCCAACTGTAGAGCGCGTCGTTTCAGATAGTAATCGACTTATCACCTGAGAGTATTCACCCGGTCGGCCGAACGGTCACCAGGGGCAGTGGGCGGTCACCAGGGGCCGTAGGGACCGCTGCTCCGGCCACCACCTCCTCCACCACCACGGATCTGACGGACGGCGGGGCGCACGTCAGTCAGATAGACCGCGGAGGCGACGACGGCAACGATGGAGAGCAACCCCAGAGGATCGAGAACACCCCTGCCGCCGATGCCGAGGGACAAGAACCCGAAGGACGCGGCGACACCGAGAATGACCAGCCAGAGGATCTTGGTCTGCTTCCCGGCGACGACGAAGGCATCCGCTCGTGTCCGCGCGACGTCGACGAGGGCGAAGATCTCGAGACCGAAGGCGAGCACGCTCAGAGCCAGCACGATGAAGATCTGGAGGTTTCCGAACACCTCCCCAGAGTACGGAAGATCTCGGTGAACGGCCCGTCACCCGCCACACCCCCACTACATCATCGAGAACTCAGGGGACGGCAGGAACCGCCTGAACTAGGACGATGACGCGGAATTGCCGTTTCCGTCGGCCTTGGTTCCGGACTCCGCCGCCGCGGGACGGGAGGTCCTCTTCGAGGCGGCCTTCGTGGTCGCCCGCGCAGTGCGCTTCACGGCGCCCGGCGCGGCGCGCTTGCGCGGCACCCCGGCCCGGGAGGGGCGTGCGAGGTCGGGCACCCCCGCTCCGGCGGCCGGCGAGGTCGCGGCGTCACGGACGACGGGGGTGATCTCCGCGTCGGCGGCGTCGGCGGCCTCGGTCGCCCGGCGGTTCTCGGCGCGGAACGAGGCATAGATGTCGAGCAGTACCCGGCGCTGCCGGTCATTGAGGTCAGGATCGGTGTTGACCGCGGCCTCGACATCCGGGCGGCCCTCGCTGTCGAGGATTCCCGCGCGCACGTAGAGGGCCTCGGCGGAGATCCGCAGGCCCCGGGCGATCTGCTGGAGAACCTCGGCCGACGGTTTGCGCAGCCCCCGCTCGACCTGGCTGAGGTACGGGTTGCTCACCCCGGCGAGACTGGCCAACTGCCGGACCGAGAGCCGTGCGTGCTCACGCTGCTCACGGAGGTATCCACCCAGATCCCATCCCTTGTCCGCGATTCCAGCCACGGCCCCATAGTGCTTGCTCTGGCAAGCACTAGGCAAGCGAGGCATCCGCCGGACGGATGATCCCCGGTCACAACCCGAGCGTCTTCCGGGCGTCGGCGGGGCTCATGGGCGGTCGCTGGAGTTCCGTGGCCAGACGGGCCGCGCGCTCGACGAGCTCGACGTTGGAGCGGACGGGCCGGCCCTTCGCGTACATCAGCGAGTCTTCCATGCCGACCCGCAGGTGTCCGCCGAGCGCCAGCGTCGCGGCGGCGACGGGGAGGTGGCTGCGGCCGATGCCCGTCGCGGACCACGAGGTGACCTGGGGAGGCAGCGAGTCCACGCCGTTGACGAGCATCTCGACCGTCGCCGGCATCTCCCACGGCGCGCCGAGGACGAAGATGCAGTGGACCTTCTCGCCCCAGGGCAGTCCGCACGTGTCGATCAGGCGCCGCAACTCGTGCACGTGCCCGAGGTCGAACAGCTCGAACTCGGGGACGACGTGCGCCTCCTGCGCCCGCTCGAACAGTTTGACCATGAACGGCCAGGTGTTGAGGAACACACCGTCCCCGACGTTGACCGTCCCGCAGGTCAGGGAGCAGGAGTCGGGGGCCGCGTCGATGACGGCGAGCCGGTCCTCCAGGGAGGCGTGCCCGCTCCCCCGGGTGGAGAGCTGGACGATCAGGTCCGTCTCCTGCCGCAGCGCGGCGACGGTCTCGCGCAGCAGACCGGGGTCGAGGCTCGGCCGGTCCTCGGCGTCCCGGGCGTGCACGTGGATCAGCGTGGCCCCCGCGGCCTGACACGCCTTCGCCTCGGCCACGAGCTCGTCGAGCGTCGTGGGGAGCGCGGGGACGTCTGACTTCGCGGTCTCGGCACCCGTCGGCGCGACCGTGATGAGTGTGCTGGTCATGGGCGGATCGTGGCACGGTGTCACGGGAAACCGTCGGCTCCTCGCCGAGCACCGGCCAGGTGGTCGAGGGGGTGATCGGCGGGTCGGCCGACCCTTCGCCGCCGGTCAGGGCCGGACGACGATCTCCTGGGCGGCGGCGAGACCCGAGACGAGCAGCGGCGCCCCGACCGGGACGGACCGCCTGACCATCGCCAGGGCGACGGGTCCGAGCTCGTGGTGACGCGCGGCCGTCGTCACGAACCCGACCGGACGGTCACCGAGCAGGACGGCGTCCCGCGCCCCGGGCAGGGTGTCCTCGCTGCCGTCGAGGTGGAGCATCACCAGACGCCGGGGGGGCCGCCCGAGGTTGTGCACCCGGGCGACCGTCTCCTGACCGCGGTAGCACCCCTTGGCGAGGTGGACCGCCGTGCGGAGCCAGTCGACCTCATGGGGAATCGTCCGGTGGTCCGTCTCGGCACCCAGGCGTGGCCGCCAGGCCTCCACCCGCAGCGCCTCGGAGGCCCAGCTGCCCGCGAGGAGGACGCCGGCCAGCCGGTCGGTGAGCTCGTCCCTCGGGATGAGCACCTCCCGCCACGGGCGGGCGTGACCGGGGTGGTCGCCGTCCGGGATCCCGGAGTACGAGACGGAGCCCGGTGACACGGCGGGCCACGGATCCTGCCAGGACGGCGGCGCGGGCGAGGTGAGGTCCGCCGGAGGGAGGAGACCGCCCGGGAGAGGGTCCCCCGGCCCGGCGGCGAGCCCGACGACAGCCCAGGCCGAGGTGACATCGGTCACCTCGACCCGGAGCAGGAACCGCATCCGGTCCAGCCACCCGACGAGCTCGGTGACGGTGCCCGGCTCGACCGTGATCCACGTCGACGCGCCGTCGTCCACGAGATGGAGCGCGTGCTCGACGTGGCCGTGCGGGGTGAGCACCAGCGCCTCGGCGGGGACGCCGGGGGCGAGACCGGTCAGGTGCTGCGTGGTGAGGGAGTGCAGCCAGGTCAGGCGGTCCGGGCCGGTCACCCGGACGACCCCCCGGTGCGACAGGTCGGTGACGGCTCGCCCGGCCGCCAGCATCCTCTGCTCACGCAGGGGGTCGCCGTAGTGCCACGGGACGGCGGCGTCGGGAGGGACCGCGGCGTCGGCGAGGGGGACGGCCCCGGGGACGGCGAGAAGCGGGCTGGTCCCGGCGGGCACGTCAGACACGCTTCAGGCGCGCCGACGCGTGGGAGGTCAGGGGTTGTCCCACGGCCGCCATGTCGAGGACCCAGACGAGATCGCTCTCGACCAGCCCGTACAGGCGGTGCGCCGCGTTGTACTCCTTGGCGGTGGCGGTCCGGGCGACGACGTCGGTCGAGAGCTTGATCCGGGGACCGTCGACCGCGCCGTAGTAGGTCTCGATGATGCCGGAGGGGTGGACGAGGAGCACCTCAAGAGCGGTGCCGCCGTCGTCCGCGGGCCCGGCGGGACGCCAGTACCCGGTCTCGGAGGCGAGCGGACGGACCTTCTCACCCGCGGCGTCGAGCAGCCAGGTGCGGGAGCTGTAGGCGAGGAACCCCCTGCCGTCGTGGCTGAAGGAGACCTCCTGCCCGAAGTTCAGCTCTTCTGTCATCGTCGGGTAACCGACGACGCCCGCCCCCGCCCAGTCGCCGATCAGCCAGGCGAGAGGGATGAGTGAGGTGGGTGTCTCGGTGGAGAGTTCGATGGGCATTGCGTCAGCGTAGGAAAAGCGACCGCAGGAAGCGACCGGTCAACGCGGCCATCGCGGCGGTCGCAGCGACGATGAGCAGGAGGAAGACGCCTTCGAGCACCCGCAGATACTAGCCCGTTCGGGGGGTGTCCCCGTCGGCCGATCGGTCAACCGAGCAGACGGGCGACGGCGTAGGCCGCGGTGCCGACGGCCAGGACCGGCGCCGCCCCTCCGGCGAGCGCCGCCGCTACGCCCTGTGACCGGGTCAGGTGGAGGAGGAGCAGGTCGAGCCCGGCAGCCACCCCGGACACGATCCCCGCGACGACGACCAGAGCCGTCACCTTCGTGGGGCCGACCATGACGGCGGTGAAGGTCCCGGCGATGATGCCCGCGGCGAGGGACACCCAGCCCGCGAGCGGCCCGGTCAGGGGCATCACCCCGATCACCCGGACGGCGGCCGTCGCGGCGGCGGCGACCGTCAGGGCCGCCAGCCCGAGCCGGGTGGTCGGGAGCATCACCCAGGCCCCGCCCAGCAGGGCGACAGCCTGCCCGGCGAGCGTCCCGGTCACGGACTCGACGAGATCGGACCGGCCGTCACGGCGCAGCAGTTCGTGGACGAAGGCCAGCAGAACGCTCAGGGCGAGGAGCGCCGCGAAGGGGGCCAGAGGGCGGGTGATCCCGACGGCGTGGACGGCGAGCGCCGCCGACGACCAGCCGGTGAGGACGACGGACAGCGTCGTCCCGCGTGGCGAGGGAAGGTGAAGCAGACGCGGCCACCCGAGGGCGAGCACCAAGGCGGTGAACCCGACGGCGAGGGCGAGCAGGGTGGGGGTGGCGGTGTACCCGGCGACCACGACGAGGGCGGCGAACGCCACCGTGGCGAACGCTGCGGTCAGGGCGGTCACGCGGGCATCCTGGCAGACGCGACCGCCCCTCGGGTAACTGGTCAGGTCTTCGGTCCTCCAACCGCGGGGCCTCTATCCCTGCCCCTTCCCGTCACCTCCTGGTTATCCTTCCTTCACGTCCCGCAAAGGAGCGGCGCGCGACGCCGACCCCACCCGGCGGCGAAGGACAGCATTCCCCGGCGTCGGGGGTCTCTTGCGCAGCTGGCCGGGTGCCACGACCGCGGAGGCTGTCCGATGGCCCAGCTGCTGCTTCTGACGAACGCGCTCGCTCCCTCGACCGAGGTGCTCCCGGCCCTCGGTCTGCTCCCCCACCAGATCAGGGTCCTTCCCGCCGAAGCAGCGGTCCTCGTCGACGCCCCGCCCGCGGACGTCGTCCTCGTCGACGGCCGCCGTGACCTCGCCGGGGTCCGCTCGTTGTGCCGGTTGCTGCGCACGACGGGCCTGTCCTCCCCCCTGCTCCTCGTCCTGACGGAGGGGGGGATGGCCGCCGTCGCCGCCGACTGGGGCGCGGACGACGTCCTGCTCGACTCCGCCGGCCCCGCCGAGGTCGAGGCGAGGCTGCGGCTCGCGACGGGACGCCGGCGCCTGGCCGAGGCCGCCCAGGAACCGGAGACGGCGGAGATCCGCGCCGGTGACGTCGTCGTCGACGAGATCACCTACAGCGCCAAGGTCCGCGGGCGCACGCTCGACCTGACGTACAAGGAGTTCGAGCTGCTCAAGTTCCTCGCCCAGCACCCGGGCCGGGTCTTCACCCGCGCCCAGTTGCTCCAGGAGGTCTGGGGTTACGACTATTTCGGCGGCACCCGCACGGTCGACGTCCATGTCCGCAGGCTCCGGGCGAAGCTCGGGGTCGAGCACGAGTCGCTGATCGGGACCGTCCGGAACGTCGGGTACCGGTTCGTCCCGCCACGCCGCGAGCGGGTGACGGCCGACGAGACGGTCGACGCCTGAGGCCCGCGGCCCCCGGGAGCAGGCGCCCGTCCCGTCCCGGCCGGGCGGACCTAGGGTGGACGGGTGAGTGCTTCCCCGGCCGGTTCCCCCGGCGACGACGGCTCGACGCGCCTGGAGGTGTTCGAGTCCCTCCCCCCGGATCTCGTCGAGGCGGTGTCACGGCTGGTCGACGCCGCGACGGAGGCGGACGGCGTCCACCCCCTGTCGGAGCACGTCATGCTGCATCTCCGGCTCGGCGGCGAGGGCCCCGACCGGCACCTCCTGATCCTCGACCGGGGGACCGTCGTCGGCTACGCCCATCTCGACCCCACCGACACGGTCGCGGGTTCCGCCGCCGAGATCGTCGTCCGGCCCGACCGGCGGCGCCGGGGCCTCGGACGCCGTCTGGTGACCGCCGTCGCCGCACAGGCCCCCGACGACCGCCTGCGGCTCTGGGCCCACGGGGACCAGCCGGCGGCCCGCGCGCTCGCCGGATCCCTGGGGCTTCCCGAGGCACGCCGTCTCGAACAGTGGCGCCGGTCCCTGTACTCCCCGCTCCCGCGCGCCGGCCTGCCGGACGGCGTCGTCCTGCGGACCTTCCGCCCGGGGGAGGACGACGAGGAGTGGCTCGCGCTCAACGCCCGGGCCTTCGCCGGCCACCCGGAGCAGGGCACCTGGACCGCCCGCGACCTCCACGCCCGCATGGGCGAGGCGTGGTTCGACCACGAGGGGTTCCTCGTCGCCGACGAGGACGGCGCGATGGCCGGCTTTCACTGGACGAAGGTGCACGGCGCCCGGCGGGCGGGCGGGGACGCCTCGCACCACGCCCACGACCCGATCGGCGAGGTCTACGTCGTCGGTGTCGACCCCGGCAGGCAGGGCCGCGGGCTCGGGCGGGCCCTGACGGTCGCCGGACTGGCGTGGCTCCGGGCGCGAGGGCTGCCACAGGCGATGCTGTACGTCGAGAGCGACAACGCTCCCGCGAGGGCGACGTACCGGGGGCTGGGTTTCGCCCCGTGGGACACGGACGTGATGTTCAGCCGGGGCGCCCGGGGAGAGCGTTCCCCGTCACCCGGCGCGCCCCCGGCGGTCACCTGACCGGCCGGCCCGGCCTCGTGTCACCATTTCCGCATGACCAGCCCTGCTTCCTCCCCGGTGCCTCGGTCGTCCGCCGCGCCGGGGCGCAGCGCCCGCCGGACGACGCCGCGCGCCCTGGCCACGGCCGCCCAGGAGCTTCCCGGACCGGGCGGATCACCCGTCGACCGGACCCTCCCGCCAGGGCGTTTCCTGGACCGGGAGCTGTCGTGGCTGGCCTTCAACGAGCGGGTCCTCGCCCTCGCCGAGGACTCAGGGCTCCCGCTCCTCGAACGCGCCCGCTTCCTCGCGATCTTCGCGAGCAACCTCGACGAGTTCTTCATGGTCCGGGTGGCCGGGCTCAAGCGCCGTATCGCGACGGGTCTGGCGGTGACCGCGGCGAGCGGCCTCGAACCGCGCCGGGTGCTCGAACGGATCAGCGAGAAGGCCCACGCCCTCCAGGCGGAGCACGCCGGCGTCTTCCACGACGTCATCGCCCCGGCCCTCGCCGGATCCGGGATCGCCCTGGTCCACTGGAACGCCCTGAGCACGGACGACCAGGAGACGCTCCACACCTTCTTCCGCGAACAGGTGTTCCCCGTGCTCACCCCGCTCGCGGTCGACCCGGCCCACCCGTTCCCCTACATCTCGGGGCTGTCCCTCAACCTGGCGGTGATCCTGCGGAACCCGGTGAGCGGCAAGGAGCACTTCGCCCGGGTCAAGGTCCCGCCGCTGCTCCCCCGGTTCATCGACGTCGGCGGTGACGACGACCACCAGGCGAGGTTCGTCCCCCTGGAGGACGTGATCGCCGTCCACCTGCAACAGCTCTTCCCCGGGATGGAGGTGCTCCAGCACCACGCGTTCCGGGTGACGCGCAACGAGGACCTCGAGGTCGAGGAGGACGACGCCGAGAACCTCCTCCAGGCGCTGGAGAAGGAGCTGCTGCGCCGCCGGTTCGGGCCTCCGGTCCGGCTGGAGCTCGCCGAGGACGTCGATCCGCATGTCAAGGAGCTGCTGGTCCGCGAGCTCGGGGTGCGCGACGCCGAGGTCTACACCCTTCCGGAGCCGCTCGACCTGCGCGGGCTCAACCTCGTCGCCGACCTCGACATCCCCGACCTGCACTACCCGAAGTCCGTGCCCAAGACCCACCGTCACCTGAACGAGGTCGAGACCGCCAAACCCAGCGACGTCTTCGCGGCGATTCGTGCCCGGGACATCCTCCTGCACCATCCCTACGACTCGTTCTCGACGAGCGTGCAGACCTTCCTGGAGCAGGCCGCGGGCGACCCGAAGGTCCTGGCGATCAAGCAGACCCTCTACCGCACGAGCGGGGACTCCCCGATCGTCGACGCCCTGATCGACGCCGCGGAGGCGGACAAACAGGTCCTCGCGGTCGTCGAGATCAAGGCCCGGTTCGACGAACAGGCGAACATCACGTGGGCCCGCAAGCTCGAACAGGCCGGTGTCCACGTCGTCTACGGCATCGTCGGACTCAAGACCCACGCCAAACTCAGTCTCGTCGTCCGCCAGGAGGCGGAGGGGCTGCGCCGGTACTGTCACGTCGGCACCGGCAACTACAACCCGAAGACGGCGCGTCTCTACGAGGACCTCGGGGTGCTGACGTGTGACCCGCAGGTCGGCGAGGACCTGACCCGGCTGTTCAACCAGCTGTCCGGCTACGCCCCGAAGACGGCCTACCGGCGTCTGCTCGTCGCTCCCCGTTCCCTGCGCAGCGGCCTGGTCGACCGTGTCCACCGGGAGATCGCGAACCACGCCGAGGGGAAACCCGCCGGGATCCGGTTCAAGATGAACTCGATCGTCGACGAGATCCTGATCGACGCCCTCTACCAGGCGAGTCAGGCCGGGGTTCCCGTGGACATGGTCGTCCGGGGCATCTGCGCCCTCCGCCCGGGGGTTCCGGGCCTCAGCGAGAACATCCGGGTGCGCAGCATCCTGGGCCGTTTCCTGGAGCACTCGCGGGTGTTCTGGTTCGCGAACGGCGGCGACCCCGTCGTCTACATCGGCAGCGCCGACATGATGCACCGCAACCTCGACCGCCGGGTCGAGGCCCTCGTCCGCCTCCGCGATCCGGGACATCTCGCCGAGCTCGACCAGCTGATCAACCTCTCCATGGATCCCCAGACGGTCTCCTGGCACCTCCAGCCCGACGGGTCGTGGGTCCGGCACCCGACGGACGACGAGGGACCGGGGCGCGATCTCCAGGCGCACATCATCTCGTCGCGCCCGCGCCGTCGCGGCACCCGGCGCCGGTGACCCCGCCGGTGCCGGGCCGACCCGCCGGCTCCCTGCCGGACACCGCCGTGACCACACAGGCCGGAGCCGAGGGACCGCCCGACGTCGTCGCCGCCGGTGTCGTCTGCTGGCGGCGGGCCCGTGAGGGCGACGGACTGGAGGTGCTCGTCGTCCACCGTCCCGCCCGCGACGACTGGAGCTGGCCCAAGGGCAAACCCGAACGCCGCGAGAGCCTGACCGAGTGCGCCGTCCGGGAGGCCCGGGAGGAGACCGGTGCGGAGGTGCTGCTCGGCCGCCCGTTACCGACGACGCGGTACCGCCTGCCGGACGGACGGCTCAAGGAGGTCTCCTACTGGGCGGCACGCGCGATCAGCTCCGGGAGGCCCACCGCGTCGGCCCGCGAGGTCGACCGGAGCGCCTGGCTCCCTCTGGAGGAGGTGTCCCGGCGTCTCACCTACACCCCTGACCGCGAACCGCTCGCCGCGCTGAGCGCCTTCGCCGAGGCCGGGACCCTCTCGACCGCGGCGTGCCTCATCATCCGGCACGCGACCGCCCGGCCGCGCGACGCCTGGGCACGGGCCGACGCCGAGCGGCCCCTCGTCGTCTCCGGGAAACGGCAGGCGATGGCCCTCGCGGCGCTTCTTCGCTGCTGGCGGCCGGGGTACGTGCTGTGCTCACCGTGGCGCCGCTGCGTCCAGACGATGACCCCGTACGCCGCGGCGTCCGGGGCCCGTCTCAGGACCAAGGGCGGCCTGGCCGAGGACGGATTCCGGCGTTCGCCCGGCAAGGTCCGGCGGCACACCCACCGGATCCTCGACGCCACCCACGGAGGTGCCCTGTGCACCCACCAGCCCGTACTGGAAGGAGTGTTCGACACCCTGCGGGAGCGGAGCACGCCCGAGGTCGCCCGGCAGTTACCCGGCGCGGGACGTGGCGCGGCACCCGGCGCGGAACCATACCTGCACGCCGGTGAGGTATTCGTCGCCCACGTCGCGCACCCGGCGTCGGGAAGCGGCCTCGTAGTGGCGGTGGAACGGCACACTCCGCAGTGATCCCACCACACACAATGACCGAAACTTCCTAGATCGACCTGATTCACGGCCGTCCGTCACCTATCGGTCACCTCATCGTGGTCAGACCGTCACGCGCGTCCCCGAGGACGTTCACGCCGCGTTCATGGCTACCGGGTCGGTGCTTCACCTCGTCTCCTTAGCGTCGACTCCGCGCCGTCCTGGCGCCCGGCGTCCGAGCAATCGCCGCCGCAGCATTCGAGACGTGAGGACTCAAGGCCCGTGAAGGTATCTCGGTCCGGTCGCGCCCTGGGCGTGGCCCTCGCCGGCGCGCTGGCGCTGGCCGCCTGTGGCTCCGACGACAACTCCGGCTCCACCACCAGGTCGACGGACACCGCGCCTCGCGCGGCCTCCGGCGGATCCGGTGTCAGCGGGACTCTGAACGGCGAGGGATCGACCGCTCAGAAGAACGCGATCCAGCAGGTGATCACCGGCTTCCAGACAGGGAACGGCACGGCGACGATCAACTACAACGGCACGGGGTCCGGAGCCGGGATCAAGCAGTTCAACGCCGGTCAGGTCGACTTCGCCGGATCGGACTCGGTGCTCAAGACCGAGGCGGCGGGCGGCGGCACGAGCGAGGCCGACGCCGCGAAGCAGCGGTGCGGCGGCAACAGCGCCTGGAACCTGCCGATGGTCGCCGGACCTGTCGCCATCGCCTACAACCTGCCCGGGGTCAGCAAGCTCACCGTGACCGCCGACCTCGCCGCCAAGATCTTCAAGGGCGACGTCAAGACCTGGAACGACCCCGCCGTCGCGGCGGCCAACGCCGGGGTCACCCTGCCCAGCAGCCCGGTCAAGGTCTTCTTCCGGTCCGACGAGTCCGGCACGACGGAGAACTTCCAGAAGTACCTGAGCGCCGCCGCGCCGTCGGCGTGGACCGGCAAACCGGCCAAGAAGTGGGCCGGGACCGTCGGCGAGGGCAAACCGAAGTCGGACGGCGTCGCCGCCGCCGTCAAGGCGACCCCGGGCGGCATCTCGTACGTCGAGTGGTCCTTCGCGACGAAGAACTCCCTCGGCGTCGCCCGCGTCGACACCGGTGCCGGCCCCGTCGAGCTCACCGGCGAGTCGGCCGGCAAGGCGGTCGCCGCGGCGACCCAGACCGGTACCGGCAACGACCTCGCCCTGAAGCTCGACTACGCGACGAAGGCGCCCGGCGCCTACCCGATCGTCCTCGTCACGTATGAGATCGTCTGCTCGAAGGGTCTGCCCGCCGAGAAGACCACCCTGCTCAAGGCGTTCCTGACGTTCTTCGCCGACCCCGCCCAGCAGGGCAAGCTCCTTGAAGCCGGGTACGCGCCCCTGCCCACCGAGGTCCAGTCCAAGGTCTCGGCCGCCGTCGAAGCCATCGCCTGACCGATGGCGATCCTCACCGGACGGCCGGGTCCCGGCACCTCACCACCTCCGGCGGATCTGAGCTCGACCGGACGGTTCGGCGACCGTGTGTTCCACGGCCTCTCCACCGGATCCGGGATCGTCGTCATCGGGCTCGTCACCGCCGTCGGGGCCTTCCTTCTCGCCCAGGCCCTCCCCGCCCTCGTCCGCAACGACGCGAACTTCCTCACCGACCGTGTCTGGCAGGTCGACGGAGACCCCCTCCGCTTCGGCATCCCGGACCTGCTCTGGGTCACCGTCATCTCGTCGCTCGTCGCCATGGTCATCGCGCTGCCCGTCGCGATCGGCGTCGCCCTCTACCTGACCGAGTACGCGCCGCCGAGGCTCGCCCGGCCGTTCGCCTACCTCGTCGACCTGCTCGCCGCCGTCCCCTCGATCGTGTACGGGCTGTGGGGGGCGACGATCATCATCACGTACGTCGCCCCCGTCCAGACGTTCCTCGGGTCGGTGCTCGGCTGGATCCCCCTGTTCAGCACCGAGAACGCCATCACCGGCACGATCTTCCTCGCGTCGATCGTCCTCGCCGTGATGATCCTCCCGATCATCACGGCGATCAGCCGGGAAGTGTTCGCGCAGACCCCCCTCACCCACAAGGAGGGTGCCCTCGCCCTCGGGGCCACACGGTGGGAGATGATCAGGACGACCGTCCTGCCGTTCGGCACCCCCGGCACGATCTCGGCGGCGATGCTCGGGCTCGGCCGGGCGCTCGGCGAGACGATCGCCGTCAGCCTGATCATGGGGACGACGAACGGCGCCTTCTCGTGGTCGCTCTTCTCCGGCGGGGAGACCTTCGCCTCCCGGATCGCCAACAACGCCCAGGAGTTCGACACCCCGACCAAGGCGGGGGCGTTCATCGCGGCCGGGCTGGTCCTGTTCGTCCTGACGTTCGTGGTGAACGCGATGGCCAGGGTCGTCATCGAGCGCAGGAAGGCCTTTGCCGAATGACCGCCACCGTCTCCTCCCCGCCTCTTCACGCCCCCGGCGTCCCGGAACTCTCCCGGAGGCGACGCACCCGGGACGTCCTGGCGACCGTCATGGTCCACGTCGCCTTCGCGATCGCCATGGTCCCCCTCGTCTGGATCCTCTACAGCGTCCTCGGGCACGGATGGCACCTGCTGCTCGACTCGACGTGGTGGACGAACTCGCAGCGCAACATCAACCCCGAACGGGCCGGCGGAGGCGTCTACCACGCCATCTTCGGCACCCTGGCGCAGGCCCTGATCTGCGCGGTCATCGCGGTGCCGCTCGCCGTGTTCACCGCCATCTACCTGGTCGAGTACGGCACGGGACGGCTCGCCCGGGCCGTCAGCTTCACGGTGGACATCCTCACCGGGATCCCGTCGATCGTCGCCGGACTGTTCATCTACGCACTGTGGGTCACGACGTTCGGCCTCCAGCGGGTCGGGCTCGCGGCCTCGCTGTCCCTCGTGCTGCTGATGGTCCCCGTCGTCGTCCGGTCGACCGAGGAGATGCTCAAGCTCGTGCCCAACGAGCTGCGCGAGGCCTCCTACGCCCTCGGCGTCCCCAAGTGGAAGACCATCTCGCGGATCGTGCTGCCGACGGCCCTCGGAGGGATCGTCACCGGCGTCATGCTCGGGCTCGCCCGGGTGATGGGCGAGACCGCGCCGCTGCTGATCCTCGGTCCCTACGCGTCGTCCATCAACACCGACCTGTTCAACGGCAACATGGCGACACTCCCCACCATGATCAGGGAGAACTTCGGGCTCCCCGACCAGCCGGCGATCGACCGCATGTGGGCCTCCGCGCTCACCCTGATCGTCCTCGTCCTCCTGCTCAACATCGCCGGACGCGTCGTCGCCCGGTTCAGCGGCGTCAAGAAGTAAGGAACCACGATGGCCCAGCGCATCGACGTGAAAGACCTCAACATCTACTACGACCGCTTCAAGGCGGTGGAGGACGTCTCGATGACGATCGAGGCCCGCTCCGTCACCGCCTTCATCGGTCCGTCCGGATGCGGCAAGTCGACGGTCCTGCGCACGTTGAACCGCATGCACGAGGTGATCCCGAAGGCGACGGTCACAGGGACCGTCGACCTCAACGGGCGCAACCTCTACGACCGGGACGTCGACCCGGTCGCCGTGCGGCGCACCGTCGGCATGGTGTTCCAGCGACCCAACCCGTTCCCGACGATGTCCATCTCCGACAATGTCGCGGCGGGGCTGAAACTCGGCGGCGAGCGCAACAAGGCCGTTCTCGCCGAGGCGGTCGAGCGGTCCCTGCGGGGCGCGAACCTGTGGAACGAGGTCAAGGACCGGCTCGACAAACCGGGCGCGGGACTGTCCGGCGGGCAGCAGCAACGCCTGTGCATCGCCCGGGCGATCGCGGTGGAACCCCAGGTCCTGTTGATGGACGAACCCTGCTCCGCGCTCGACCCGATCTCGACCCTGGCGATCGAGGACCTGATCGAGGAGATCAAGACCAACTACACGATCGTCATCGTCACCCACAACATGCAGCAGGCGGCGCGGGTCAGTGACCGCACCGCCTTCTTCAACCTCGCCGCGACCGGCAAGCCGGGCAGACTCGTCGAGATGGACGACACCACCAAGATCTTCAGCAATCCGGGCCGCAAGGAGACCGAGGACTACATCAGCGGGCGTTTCGGCTGACCTTCCTCAGATCGGCTGACCTTCCTCAGATCGGCTGACCTTCCTCAGAAGGAGAGTCTCCACAGCTGGTAGCACGCCGAGGCGAGGGCCGCCGTCGCGAAGGGGGTCGCGGCGAAGACGACGGCGATCTTCCCGATCACAGGCCAGTGGATCGCCCGGAGGCCGCGCGTCGCCCCCGATCCCATGATCGAGGCGACGAGGACGTGGGTGCTCGACACGGGGACGGCGAAGACCCCCGACGCCGTGTAGAGGGCCCCCGCGGCGACGGCCTCCGCCGCGAACCCGGTGACCGGATGGACGTCGGTGATGCGGCGGCCGAGCGTACGGATGATCCGCCAGCCGCCGAACGCCGTCCCGGCGCCGAGGGCGAGGGCCGTCACGAGCCGGACCCACATCGGCGCCGACGCGCCGTCCTCCGCGTGCCCGGACGCGATCAGGGCCAACAGCACGACTCCGGCCGTCTTCTGCGCGTCCTGGAGGCCGTGGCCGAGGGCCATCGCCGACGCGGACACCACCTGGGCGATGCGGAAACGCCGCAGCATCGGCCCGTGCGCGGCGTCCTGGGTCGCCCGCATCAGCACCCAGGTGAAGAGCCAGGCCCCCACGAAACCGATCACGGGTGACACCAGAGTCGGCAGGAGGACCTTCTCGCACATCAGGCCCCAGTCCACCCCGGCGCCCGCGGCGAGACCCGCGCCCGCGATACCTCCGACGAGCGCGTGGGAGGACGAGGAGGGCAGCCCGAACCACCAGGTGACAAGGTTCCACGCGATCGCGGCGAGGAGGGCCGCGAGGACGAGCCGCATCCCCGGATGGTTCACCGGAACCTCGAACAGGCTGCCCTGGAGCGTCTGCGCGACCGACACCCCGAGCAGCCCGCCGACGACGTTGAGCACCGCGGAGAGCGCGAGGGCGATCCCCGGACGAAGGGCACCGGTGGCGAGAGGCGTCGCGACGGCGTTGGCCGCGTCGTGGAAGCCGTTGGTCCAGGCGAAGACGAGGGCGGTCGCGATCACCAAGGCTAAGAGGGCCGGTTCCACCCCGGTTCAGCCTTCCTTGACCGCGACCGTCTGCAACGCGCCGGCGAGGTCCTCGAAGGCCTCCACGACCCGCCGCAGGGATTCGGCGGCCGCCACGAGCCGCACCATGGTGGCCGGATCGGCCGAGACGGGTGGCGCCGTGATCTCGACGAGCAGACGGCGGTGCGACTGACCGGCCTGCTTGCCGATCCTCGTCAGCTCGATCCACGAATCCGCGAGATCGGTCGCCCGGGACAGGCGGGGCAGGGCCTGCACGGTGACGTCCGCGGCCCGGACGACGAGGAGCACCAGCTCGCTGATCCCCGAGGGCAACGGGTTCAGCCGGAACAGCGTGATCTCGTCGGCGGCGGCGTCCATCCGGCTCAGGCAGGCGCGCATCGACCAGGCGACGTGGTAGACGTCCGCTCGGTCGAAGGGCGTGACGAAGGTCGCCGACAACACCCGCAGGACGGCGAGGGCCGCCGCCTCGGCCGCGTGGTCGACCTCACGCAGACGGGCCCCGGCTTCCGCCCGGGACAGCGGCTCGGTGTCCAGGACCTCCGACAGGAGCTGGGCCCCGGCGACAACATGCCCACCGAGCTCGGCGATCAAGTCCCCCAGCTGGGGGTCGTCACGGCGGACGCGAAACACGGGGAAAGCCTCCGATCGGGTCAGGTCGTGGCCACCCCATTCGATCAGCTCACGCCGGAGGGGGCAGGCCGGATCGTACGCGACTCAGATGACGTGTCCGGAGTCACACAGCTGAGGCCGTCGGCGTCACCCGCCGGTCTCCCGGTCGGCGTACCGACCGGGGCACCGCCGGGCGAGTCGGTCGCGGTGCCGCCGGGCGAGTCGGTCGCCGCACCGCCGCAGGCCTGAGGCCCCTTCCTCTCGCCGGGGGCGAGCCCCCCGCCTTCCTCCGCCCGCACGACGGTCCGCTTGACGGACGCCGAGGCCAGGCCGAACCCCCCGACCGTCACGTCGTCGTAGGCGACGAGCTGGCCCGCCCGGTCACCGCTGCGGGCGAAGTAGAGGACCGAGGCGGACAACGGCACCGGATGGTCGGCCGCCGACGGCTGGAGGCTGTCGAATCCCGCGCCTCCGGTCGATCCCTGGACCATCAGCCGTGTGCCCTCGGACAGCGTCTTCGTCGAACGGTCGTGCAGATGCCCGGACAGCACGAGCGGAACGATCCCGTCCAGGGCCTTCGCCCCCGCAGGCTCGTGGAAGGCTGCGACGGCTACGGGTTTGGAGGGATTCGCACGGTTCCACTCCTGGATGATCCCGGACAGCCTGCGCCCTTCGACGAGCTCCGGATCCGCCCCGGGGAGGACGGCCCGCGTCGCGGTCGAGGCGACGGGCGCGGTCGGGGACGGGGACGCCGTCGGGACCTGATCCTTGCGGTCCTGATCCTTGCGGTCCCGCCCGGAGTCCTCGCCGTCCGGGGTGAAACGGGGGTCCCCGAGCCCGGCGAAGACGAGCCCGGCGACCTCGACCGCCCTCCCGTCGAGGACGACGGCGTTCGGGTTCCCCGCGACCGCGAGCTGGGTACCCGCCGAGTCGTGGTTGCCCCGGACGAAGACGTAGGGGATCTTCATGTCCCGGATCCGGGCCAGGACGGCGGACTCGGCCTCCGTGCCCCACGTGGTGATGTCGCCGGTGTCCACGACGGCGTCCGCGCTGAACTGCTCGACGAGCCGCGCGGCGAGGTCGAACCCCAGAGGGTTCAGGTGCATGTCCGAGACGTGCAGAACGGTGACGAGGTCCTCGTGCGACGCGCCGGGAAGTACCGGGAGATCATCCCCCGCGCCGTAGAGGGTGGTGATGCTCTGCACGATGTCCGCCAGGCCGCTGCGGTAGGACTCCAGGCGCTGCACCAGGCTGGAGGTCTGGTTGGCGACATAGGGGGCCTGGCTGAGCAGTCCTTCGAACCGGGGCTGGGCGAGCCGGTCGCTGTTGAAGCTCAGCCCGCCGGTCACCCCGGTCACGCCGAGCAGTCCGGCGAGGGCGAGCGCGACCTGGCGGTTGCGGCGCCGGTCGGTCCGGTAGACGAGCAGGCCGAGAGCCAGCGTGCACGCCACCGCGAAGGCAGCCGAGAGGGCCAGGGCCGTCAGGGCCGCCTTCAGCAGTTCGTCCGGGGCCTCCTCCTGCAGGGACCGCAGTCCCGCCGGGGAGAGGATCAGGGCCCGGGCCCCTTCGAGGTCGACCTCGCTGATCTCCGCCTCAAGGGCGAGGGGGGCGAGATGGGTACTGAACCGGACCTCGCCCGCCGGTGGCAGCAGCAGGTGGACGCCGGGGGTGACGCTCGGGACGACCCGTACCTCGACCCGCAGGGGCCCGATCTGCGCCGGGACCGCGGGGGCGAGAGCAGTCCCGATCCCCGACCCGGCCAGGACGACGGCCGCCACCCCGAGGGCCCGCAGTGCCCTTCGTCCGGCCGCCGGCACCCGACGACCTCGGACCGTCCACCGGCCCGTGCGGATGCTCCGGGCGTCGTCCCGGTCATCTGCCAGGTCATCTGCCCGGGCATCGGCCGGATCGTCAGGGTGAGGAGCCATCAACTCATCTGTCGGCAGGGGAGCGCCACTGTGCAGGAATTGGGTCAGGGCGTCGGACCGGGAGCGCCTCACGGCGCAACGGCCGCTCGTAGCGGCTTTTTTTGGGACCCGGGGCTACCACGGCCCGACGCCCGGTGAGACCCGAGGGTGTCACCGAGAGGTGCCAACGCGGCACCTGACGGCCATGTTCCCGGTACGGCGAGGGATTTTCCAATCGCCTTGCTCCGGACGGGTGCCCCGGAGGGACGGACACCGGTCGGGGAGTCAGTGCAACGCCCCGGATCGCCAGCGCCGCGCCGCTGACTCCAGCTGGATCCCGGTGCGCAGGAGATCCGACGCGCGGCGGGTGAGAACGGCCGGGACGTCGTCCCCCGAACAGCCCCCCGGATGATCATCCGGATGATCATCCGGACAGGCGTCGATCTGGGCGGGAACAGTGATCTCGTCCGCGAGCAGGGCCCAGCCCGTCGACACGATCCGGCAGAATGCACCGGCCCGGTCCAGGGCGACTCCGAGATCCCCGGTGAACGCCCCGGCCAGGACGGAGTCGGCGAGCGCACGCACCTCGGCCGGACCGGGCGGATCACCCACCCCGGCGACCACCTCGTGGACCGGTGCGCGGCGCCGTCCGACGTCGAACGCCCGGGCGATGAGCTCACTCCGCCCACGGATACCCGCTCGCAAGGCGTACAACCGCCACAAAGCTCCCGGAAGCGAATCGGCTGGCCGCTCGGCCCACAACAGCGCGACCTCGTCGAGGCCGTGCTCATCCGTCAGGGCGACGAGCCTGGCGGTCACCGCGTCGTCCCCGCCCCGCCCGTGCCGCACGAGAGCCTCAGCTGTCGCGTGCGCCGCCTGGACCAACTCGGCGGGGTCGACGCCTCCGACATGGGCGTCGACCTCGACCGGTGCCAGCAAGGCGGGGCGGCGGGGGCGGCCCGGCCGGGACGGCATGTTCACCTGCATATCGTCCCATCCCAGCCAGGAACGGCATATCCGCCGAGCAGTTCAGCCCGCAAGGACGCCACCAGACGCCCCACCCGTCACAGGGTTGTTCAGAGGCGTCCTAGTGCTGCTGGCACGCCATCGGACACGGCATCGGTCCGGGCATCGGCCCCGGCATCGGCCCCGGCATCGGTCCGGGCCTCGGCCCCGGCATCGGTCCGGGCACCGGCACGTGGACCCGAGGCGGTTTCACGACGACGGGCAACGGGGGCGGCATCCGGTCCGACGAGAACAGGCAGAGACCCTCCCAGAGGTGCTCCTGCGATATCCCGTTCCCCCGGGGGATGTTCCAGGCGCCGCAGGGCGCGACGAGCCACCACCGGTAGCTGTCCCCGCAGTGGGCCGTAACCACCAGGTATCCCGTCATGCTCACGTAGTTGTGGACGGATTCGGGGTGCCGCGACGCCGGACACCACATGCGGCGCTCGAACTCACCCGAGCCGATCGGCACCCCCCGATCCTTCTGCTCCACAGGTCCGCGCCCGTCGTCCCGGCCGGGGTCGTTCTTCCCAGGATCTTTCGTGCTCGTCCCGTTCTTCCCAGGATCTTTCGTGCTCGTCCTGTTCTTGCCGGGGTCCTTCGTACTCGTCCCGTTCTTCCCGGGGTCCTTCGTACCCGGTTCCGTTCGGTTCAGGGTCGGGCGAGAGGACGCGCCGGTCTTCCGGGGAGTACCGGTGGCAGTGGGCGTCGTCGTCCGGTGCGCCCGCGCGCCCGACGAGGACGACGGACGGCGGGAGGCGTCCTCCGGCCCCTGCCCGGACCTCGCGGGCCCGGCGTCGCCGCCCGCCGGAGCGGTCTGAGGAGCTCCCGTCCAGCCCGGCGACCCTGTCGGTGTCGCCACGGTCGGATCCACCGGCACCGTCTCGGTCGAACTCGGCAACGGAAGGGCGACGGCGGTCGCCCAGGTGCGCGGTCCTCCGCTCCCGCTCGAGTCCCCGTCCCATCCGCGGCTTCCAGGGATCAGCAGGGCTCCGAGGATCCCCACGACCGCGAGACCAGCCACGACGGCTGCCGCCCATCCCGGGATGCTCGTCCCTCCGATCCCACCGGCACCACCGGTCCCGGTCGAACCACCCGTCGCGGTCGAACCACCGGTCCCACCGGTCCCACCCGTCCCACCGGTCCCACCCGTCCCACCCGTCCCGGTCGTGCCCGAACCGTCCGGAGTGGAGGGCTGGGACGTGACCGTGGACGCAGGGGTGCTCGGCGGGAGCATCGGAACTCCGGCCTGCGCCAGGGCCGCCCTCGCCTGGTCCTTCAGCGAGGCAGCGGCAACGGCGATCGGCACGGCGGAGAAGAGGAGTTCTGGCTGGGTCTGCTTGAGCATCTCCGCGGCGCAGCTCATGCACTTGCGCCGATGCCGGGTGATCATCGACGCGGCCTTGGCGTCGAAACCGCTGTCGTCCTTGACGAGCCTGGCCAGGTCGTCGCAGCTCGGGCGGCCTTCGCGCCAGAGCAGGACGGCGCCGATCGTCTCACGGAGCCGGCTACGAAGCCGGAACAGCATCTGGTAAGCGCTGTTCGGGGTGACGCTGAGTTCCTCTGCGATCTCGGCCGGTTCCAGACCGTGGCGCAGGTGGAGGTCGAGCAGGCTGGTGTCACGGTCCCCGAGGGCAGCCGCAGCCGTCCAGATCAGTCTCTGGCGGTCGTCCCGTTCGACCTCGGCGTCGGGCCCGGGCGCGGCATCGGGAATCGCCATCGGTTCCTCGGTATCTAGCGAGTCATGGCGCCGAGTGCGTTCTCGCTCCAGTCGGTTGAGAGCTCTGTTCCGGGTAGCCCGGAGGATCCACCCCCCAAAGGCCGCCGGATCCCGCAATTGCGCC
The DNA here is from genome assembly GCA_030837345.1 of Actinomycetota bacterium. Taxonomy (GTDB): domain Bacteria; phylum Actinomycetota; class Actinomycetes; order Actinomycetales; family Kineosporiaceae; genus JAUPKQ01. The sequence continues at coordinate 50,361 of JAUPKQ010000159.1, forward strand.
AATTGCTCCCAAGCAGCGAGGAAAGTGTCCTGGGTGACATCGGCAGCGTTCTCGCTGTTGCGGCAGATGTTCAGAGCTACGTCATAACAACGGTCGTACCACCGTTCAAAGAGCTCTCCGTAAGCATTCGGACGCGTTCCGCGTGCCGCATCCACGAGATCGGCATCGCTCCACCCGACGAAAGCCCCCGACCGATTCATGGCCCCGATCCTCACACCTTCGATTGATCGTTTGTACTCAGGCGACTATGTCGATCGGAGTACCCAGCGGAACGTCCTCGAGTTTACGAACGACCGAGTTCGGCACCCGGACGCAGCCATGCGTCGTAGCGGTCCCGATACTCGCAGGTTCGTTCGTGCCGTGAATCCCTATCTGGGCATCCCCGTCACCGAACTTCGTCAGGGACGCCGAGTGCGCGGAGATCCCCAGGGCGAAGGCGCCGTAGGCCCCCTTCGGATCAGTGGTCCGCACGCGGTCGGTGACGAAGAAGGTCCCCACCGGCGTGGGCGTCCGTGCCGCACCCGTCGCGACCTTCGTCGAGACCACCTGACTCCCTCCGGCCCTCAGCACCAGGGTCCGGTCGGAGATGTCGATGACGATCCGCTCGGTGATCTGCTGCACCACGACGTCCGAACGACGGACCCAGCCCGTGGCTCCGTTCGGCCGTACCGGCAGGAGCACCTCGATCCATTCACCGGCATCGCGCTTGGCGAGCAGGACCCTGGCGCTGCCCATCGGGGTGGTGGCGGTCAGCGTAGCCACCGGTTTCGCGTCCTTCTTGGCCGCCTTCCGAACGATCAGCGAACCACGCCGGGCGCGGACGACATTCGCCGGGCCGGATGCCGGGGAATCGGACGTCTCTGGGGACGCCGCGCCGGACGTCGCGCCGGACGTCGCCGACGCGGGGTCGGACATCGGGTCCAAGGTGGGACTCGACTCGCTCGCACCGGCGTCGACGACCGATCCGGACATCGTGGCGCCCACGGACGACGCCCGGGACACCTCGGTCTCGGCCGAGCCACACGCCGTCAGCATCAGACTCGCGACGACCACGGGCCCGATCCTCCTCAACAGACACCTCACCGGTCCTGGCCTCCTTCTTCTCTCATCGTGACTTGATCGAACGATCCATGGGGACGACACGAGCAGCGGCGGCACCTCAGCCGGTGAAGTTCGGAGGAGCGATGACGATCTCGCATCCGCCCGGGCCGGAAGGCTTACCGGTCTCGCAGCGGGGGGTCTTGCTGGTGCTCGGCGGGCGCGTGATGGTGACTGTGGGCGGAACAACGGTCACCACGGGAGGGGTCACGACAACGACCGGGGGAATGGTCACGCTCGGCGGCTCGACGGTCACGGTCGGCGGCGTCACGACGATCGGCGGCACCTTCACCCTCGGCGGGTTCTTGCCACACCGGCCCGAACCACAGTCCGACGGCGGCATGACGACAATCGGCGGCACGTTCACCTTCGGCGGCGTGTGCCCGCACCGGCCCGAACCACAATCGACCGGCGGGACGACAATCTTCGGCGGCGTGTACCCGCACCGGCCCGAACCACAGTTCTGCGGCGGAGTCTGACCGCACCGGCCCGAACCACAGTTCATCGGCGGGACGACGATCTTCGGCGGCATCTGACCGCACCGGCCCGAACCGCACTGGGGCGGCACGTTCACCTTCGGCGGCGCCTGGCCGCACCGGCCCTGACCGCAGTTCTGCGGCGGGCGCGGAGCCGGGTAGTCACACGCCAAGGCCGACACCGCGGGGCCGAAAGTCATCGCCGCGGTGGCCACGGCGACGCCGAAGAGGCGAAAGCGCAGACGCTTACCTCTCGCCAGGACGATACGGCTGATGACGCCTCGCATGGAGTCCATCGGAAGTCCTCTCGGTCGGCGCGCGGCTCCTGTTGCTGCGCGCTCGACCGTCCTGACCGGTAGCCCCCCACGTCTCTTACGGGTTCCCGGAAAAAAACTTTGAGAACTTCGGAAAGTCGACGCAATGTAATCGCCAAATGGCATTGAGTGACCAATGTGGGGGTTGCCCTCCAGTCCGAGGGCAGTGCTCCGCAAAAGCCCGCAGCCCTCCGGATCGGCTCCGGAGGGCTGCGGGCGAGGGCTGGCGTCAGGCGTTGACGGAGTGCTTCGTGACGGACTTCGCGGTGAGGGGCTTCGCGATCGACGGTTTGCGGGCGCCGGAGGTCCGGACGACCGGCTTGCGCGTCATGGCCTTCCCGTTCGATCTCCCGTTCATCGTCCCGTCCAGCTTCCCCTTGGCGGTCGGGTTCAACGAGGTGACCGTCGCGGGCCTGCTCATGCCAGGCTTCGAGGTGTTCTTGGCCGCAGCTGGCTTCGGTGCCGGCTTGGCGGCCGGACGGGAAACAGTCACCGCCGGAACGGGCTTGCGCGCGACCGGCTTGCGGACCACGGGCTTGCGCGCCACGGGCTTGGCGGCAGGCTTGCGGACGGCGGATTTGGCCGCGGGTTTACGGACGGCCGGTTTGACGCCGCGCTTGGCCTCCGCGGCGGTGACGGTGCGCTGCGCCGGGACGCGACGCGCCGGCGTCGGAGCAGAAGCCTTACGAACGGCCGGCTTCGCCGTGGACGTCCGCTTCGCCGCGGGCTTCGCGGCGGCGGGCTTCGCCACAGCGGACCGGCGGGCGACGGGCTTCGCGGCGGCGGGCTTCACCACGGGCGCACGCTTCGCGGCGGGCTTCGCAGCGGCGGGCTTCGCGGCGGGCCGACGGGCGGCGGGCCTGGTGACGGTGGTGTCGTCGAGCGCCGCCACAACGGCGTTCTTCCGAACGGACGCCAGCCCGTTCAGCGCCGACGCCTTGGTCGCGTACGTCGCCGAGGTGGCGACCTCCTGACCGTTGGCGGCAAGGAGCGAGAACCGGAACTTCCCGGTCTTGTCCTTGAAGAGGGTGAACTTCGCGGGCACTAGGGCCTCCTGGTGAGGGGCGGTCGACCGACCACCACTGGGATCAGCTACGCCCCACAGATCGTCACCCTCCGCTCGGACCTGTAGCCGTTCGGAGCAACTTCCTCGTCTCCGCGGAGCAATCCGCAGCCCCACTCTTGACACCGCCGTCGGCCAGCAGCTGGTCGGCGGGCCCGGGACCGAGGTCTCCGCCGCCCCCCAGAAATCGAGAACCCGGGTGGCGCCGACGAGAAACTCCTCTCACCGTCACCACCCGGGTTCTCGATTCTTGCCTGGCCCGAGGTGCGAAGTTCGATCAGGCCGCTGGATCCTTCGTCGTGGCCTGGTCCTTCTTGCGGTCGTCCGCGCCGGTGTTACGCGCCGCGTCACCGCCCTCGTCCGCCGCGCCGCCCTGACCCGCCTCGGCGGTGGGCGTCGGCTCGGGGGACGCCTCATCGGTCGTCGTCCGGTTCTTCTCGCCCGAGCCCTCCGCGCCGGAGGAACTGCTGGAGCTCGATTCGTCCCGGGTCTTCCCGTTGTCCCCCTCGGTGGACGACGTCGTCGTGGAGGAGGTGCCGGCGGGGTCCTCGGTGCCCTTGGTGGCGGAACCCGACGGCGACGACGTCGCCTCCTCCGGAGACGTGATCGTGGCGGTCGGATCGGGAGCGGGCTTCTTCTCGCGGACCGGTTTCTTCACCGGTGGGGCGGGAGCGACGAACTGTCCGACCGTCGTGCCGGTCCGCTGGGCATCGCTGATCGGGTGACCGAGGAAAAGCTCCGTGCTGAAGATCGCCCCCATGGCGATCACGAAGGCGAAACCGGTCATCACGGCGACGGGTTGCCACAGCGAGATCGAACGCCGCGGCTGCGCCCGCCGGGGGCGGTACTGGGGCTCCGAGGGGCGGGAAGCGGCCTGTTGCCATTCGGCCGGGAAACCACCCGAGCCGGGGGCACCGCCGGGGTCGCTGCCGGGGACGGTCAACGACGAGCGCTGGACGCTCGGCACGCCGGACCGAGGGGTGCGGATCTTGCTGCCCGCCGACTGGAGGGACGTCGCGTAGAAGGTCGCGGCGACGCTCGACAGGACGGAGCCGAGGGCGGCCCCGGTCAGGGTCCCGCCGACGCCCAGGTAGGACGCGGCGACCGCGGCGGTGACGGAGGCGAGAGCACCCCCAGTGATCTTGGGAACGCTGAGGTCGAGCTTCGCCATGAAGGACTTGGGCTCGTCGGTGTCTGGAGGAGAGTTCGTGGGAGACGTCATGAGAGGTGGCTTGGCACTCCGTGCGGGAACGTCTACGGGCATCAGAAAGGGACAAGCCCGCCCGGGATCAACTACCCCCGTTCGGGCTACTTAGGCATCGATTGTAGGCACTGTCCCCGCCTCCTCCGTTCAGCCGGTCCTGCCGCGGCCCCGGCGTCCTGCCGTACCGTCGAACGGTGACGATCGAGCACACACACCGCCACGATCACCACCACGCGACGACCGGACGCGCGAGACTCGCCATCGTTCTGGCGCTGACCTCGACGGTTCTCGCGATCCAGCTGATCGGCGCTGTGACCTCCGGCAGCCTCGCGCTGCTCGCGGACGCCGGGCACATGTTCACCGACGCGGCGGGCCTCGCCCTGGCCCTGTTCGCCGCGGTGCTCGCCGCCCGCCCGCCCACTCCCCGCCGGACCTGGGGGTTCCTCCGGGCGGAGGTGCTCGCCGCCGGGGCGCAGGCGACAGTTCTGCTGCTCGTCGGGGGGTTTGTGCTCGTCGAGGGAATCGGGCGCCTGATCGACCCTCCCGGCGTCGCCCCGGTCCCGATGGCCGCGTTCGGCGGGGTCGGCCTGGTCGGAAACCTCATCGCCGTCGCCGTGCTCGCCACCGCCGACCGGCAGAGCCTGAACCTCCGGGCCGCCTTCCTCGAAGTCGTCAACGACGCGCTGGGGTCGGCGTCCGTGATCGTCGCCGCGTTGCTGATCTCCCTCACCGGCTGGACCCGTTTCGACGCCGTCGCCTCCTTGCTGATCGCCGTCCTCATCGTGCCGCGGACCCTGGGGCTCCTGCGCGAGAGCGTCGGCGTCCTGCTGGAGTCCACCCCGCCCGGCCTGGACCTCGACGCCGTCCGGGCCCACATCCTCGGCGTCAGCCATGTGGTGGGGGTCCACGACCTCCACGCCACGCTCGTCGCGACCGGTCTGCCGGTGCTGACGGCGCACGTGATCGTCGACGACGGGTGCTTCCACGACGGGTGCGTCCCGCAGCTCCTCGACGCGCTCCAGACCTGCCTCGCCGGTCACTTCGACGTCGGTCACTCGACCTTCCAGATCGAACCCGCCGCCCACGCCGAGCACGAGCACGCCCACCACGCGTGAGTCCTCCGCGGGAAGCCGTCAGCGTGACCTTCCGGTGACGCTCCGGACAGCCTTCGAGGCCATCTCCCGCCCGATCGTCCCCAGGACCGAAGCGGTGACCGGGCCGTCGGCGAGACCGAGATCCACGAGGTCGTCGAAGACCCGCCGCCGCGACCCGACCCCCCGCAACCCGGCCGCGACGGCCCGGGGGCGGGCCAGCCGCGCCAGCAGGTCGACGTGACGGGTGTGGCGGCCGTAGGCACCGCGCAGGGCCGTCCGGTAGTCCCGCCCGGGGTCGGCGACCGTGCCCCGGACGGCGCGGGCCGCGGCGATCCCGGCGAGCGCACCGCTGAGGACGGCGGCGTGGATCCCCTCCCCCGTCAGCGGGTTGACGAGGGAGAGCGCGTCGCCCACGAGCAGGACCCTGCCGTCCGGCTGCCGCGTGCCCGCCGTCGACAAGGGGAGATGGTGACCGCGGAAGGGGCCGGGCTCGTCGACGTCCGGCAGTAGTTCGTGCAGGCGGCCGAGCAGGCGGGCCCGGGTCGGGGTCCCGCCGGACGCCGGGAGCAGCTCGCCGTACCCCACGTTCGCCCGGCCGTCCCCGATCGGGAACGCCCAGGCGTAGGCCGGGTAGCCGGCGCTCCCGTCGGGGCTCAACGCGATCACCTGTTCGTCCTTCGCGAGGGCGCCGAGGGGGACGTAGGCCCGCACGGCGATCGCGGTTCGCCCGGGCGGAGGCTCCTGGCCGATCGCGGCGCGGACGGCGGAGTACGCGCCGTCCGCACCGATCACGACCCGCGCCTCAAGACGACCGTCCAGGACGACATGGTCGTCGAAACGGCTCACCGTCCGCACCCGGTGGTGCAGCGGCTCCGCTCCCCGGCCGAGGGCGACGGCGCGCAGCCTGGCGTCGAGGACCGCCCGGGGGACGACGTACGTCGGGCGGAGCATCTCCCCGGCGAGCTCCGGCCCGCCGGGGAACGCCAGGCGCAACCGGTGGACCGGCGTCCAGTCGTCGAGCAGCCCGCGCACCCCCAGCCTGGCGAGCACGTCGAGCGCATGCGGCGCGACACCGTCACCACACGTCTTGTCCCGGGGGAACTCCGCCCGGTCCACCAGCCCCACTCGTCCCCGCGGCAGCACCCGGCGCGCGGCGATGGCCGCCGCCGCCCCGGCCGGCCCCGACCCGACCACGATCACGTCCCACATGGCCCCAGCATCCCGGGTGGTCCACGGGTGCGCGAAACTGCCGTGGTGGATCGGCCCCTTCTCACCACCGACGTCACCCGCGCGGTCACCGCCCTCAGGACGGGTGGTCTCGTCGGCCTGCCCACCGAGACGGTCTACGGACTGGCCGCCGACGCGGACGACGTCCGCGCCGTCACCCGCGTCTTCGCCGTCAAGGGGCGCCCGGCGGACCACCCCTTGATCGTGCACCTCGCCGGTCCGCAGGCCCTCGGCGACTGGGCACGCGACGTGCCCCGGTACGCCCGCCGTCTGGCGGAGGAGCTGTGGCCCGGTCCTCTGACGCTCGTCCTCCGCCGGGCGCCACGGGCCGGTGACCACGTCACGGGAGGACAGGAGACCGTCGGGCTGCGGGCCCCGGCGCACCCGGTCGCCCACCAGGTACTCCTCGATTCGGGACTCGCGCTCGCAGCCCCCTCCGCGAACCGCTTCGGAAAGGTGAGCCCGACGACGGCGGCCCATGTGCTCACCGAACTGGGGGAGGTGCTCGACCCGTCCCGCGACCTGATCCTCGACGGGGGGCGGTGCGACGTCGGGGTCGAGTCCACGATCCTCGACTGCACCGCTGAGGCCCCCGTCCTCCTCCGCCCGGGCGCGGTGGACTCCGAGACGGTACGGCGGGTGGGAGGTGTCGCCGTCGTCGAACGGCCGAGCGAGGTACGCGCCCCCGGCACGCTGAGCTCGCACTACGCGCCGCGGGCCCGGGTTGTCCTCGCCCGGGACGCCGAGGCGGCGACGGCGATGCTCGCGCCGCTCGACGGGCTGCTCGCGCCGGCTGACGTCGTGACGCCCGCCGGGGTGGTGCGGCTCTCGGCGCCGTCGGACGCGGTGGAGTACGCCCGTGCCCTCTACGCGGCCCTGAGGGAGGCCGACGTTCTCGGCCTGCGGCGGGTGGTGGCCGTCCCTCCTCCGGGCACCGGCCTCGCGCTGGCGGTCACCGACCGCCTTTCCCGGGCCTCCACGCCCGCGACGGCCCCCAATCACCGAAAAGCGGCTGCTCAGAGCGCCGTGGTGAATACGCTGAGCCACAGCGACGAGTGACCATCCGTCGCTGAGCGACAGCGCCGCGTAATGATCTCGTGAGGCGGTCGCCGATCAGGGCAGGAGGTGACCCGTGCCGGAGCCGGGACCTGTCCAGGAACTCGCCGAGGCTCTCGGCACCCGGGACCTGCCACGGATCGCGGCCCTGCTCTCGCCCGGGGTGGAGCTGCTGGTTCCGCCGCTGCGCTACGGGGTCCGGGGGGCCGACGCCGTCCTCGGCGCCCTCGCCCGGCTGGTGACCGCCTTCGGCGAGCTGGGGTACGACGTCCGGAGCCGGTACCTCGCACCGGGGAGCGTCACCGACGAGGCGTTCCTCGTCGGACGGCAGACGGCGTACTTCCTCGGGAGCCGGCCGCCGGAGGGTCCGACGAGGGTTCCGGTCCGGGTGATCGCCGACCACGACGCGGCGACCGTCACGAGGCTGACGGTCTGGCCGGACGTGGCGGCGCTCGGCACCGCCCTTCCCGGCCTGCGCCTCTTCGCGGACCCCGCCCGTACCGTCGACGACGTCACCGCGACCCTGCGGGCGACGCTGCCCCCCAGAGAGCCCCGGGTGATCGTCGGTGAGACCCGCACCCCGGGTCCGATACTGCCGCCGTCCCCGGGTCCCGCCTCCGGCCCGGCACCGTGCGACCCCGGGGACACGGAGGTCCTCCTTGCTCGGTCCGTCCCGAAACCGCCCGTCCCGAAGACGGTCCGGCAACGCCGCGCCGTCCTCGCGGGAGGCTCGATGCTGATCGCCACCGGCGTCCTGGCGACCTGGGTGACCGTCGGAGTGATGAACGTGCCCCGCGGTGCCACCGCACCGGGTGTCGCCATGTCCGATGTCGCCGCACCGTCCGGGCGGTCCGCCGACGCCCCCGACGCACCCCCCACCGTTCCCGGCACCCGCAGCGCCCCCGGTACCTCCGGGAAGGTCGCCGCGCCACCCGCCTCGCAGCTCGCCGCCGGTCACGACACCGTGGTCATGAGCTCCGATCTGCTGTTCGACACCAACAGCGACAAGCTCACCCCGACGGCGCGACGCGAGTTGGCTGCCCTCATCGCCCAGGCGCACCGTGAGCACCGGCCCGGCACCATCGTCGTCCTCGGGTACACCGATGACCGGGGCGGGGACGGCTACAACCTCAAACTGTCCGCCCGGCGGGCCGCCGCCGTCGCGGCGGTGCTGCGCACGGGGATGACGGGCCACGAGACCAAGGTCGTCTCCCGGGGACACGGCGAGAAGGACCCCGTGGGCTCCAACGCGACGGACCCGGGGCGCCAGGCGAACCGGAGGGTCACCGTGGCGTTCCCACCGACCGCCCGGCAGGCAGTCAATCCCCCGGAGCGCGCCGTAACCGCTTCGTCTCGCCCCGGCGCTTCTTCTCGTCGAGGCGCCTCCGCCGAGCGCCCGCGGAAGGCCTCGTCGCACGCCGGGCGGGGGCGGGAGGAGCCACGGCGTCGCGGACGAGGGCGGCCAAACGGGTGATCGCGGCGTCCCGGTTACGCAGCTGCGAACGGTACTCGGAGGCGACGACGGTGACGACGCCGTCCACCAGCCGTCCCCCGAGCCGCTGGCGCGCCCTGTCCTTCATCACCTCGTCGAGAGCGGGAGAACTCGCCAGGTCCCAGCACAGTTCGACCCGCGAATCCGTCGTGTTTACGCCTTGGCCCCCCGGACCGGAAGAGCGTGAGAAGCGCCATGACAGCTCCCTCGCCGGGATGCTGACGCGAGCCGTCACCCGCAGGTCACCGTCCATGAGCTTCAGCGTCGCATATGTCGGACACGAAGTACCGGCGGGTAGGCTCCATCAGATTCGATCCGAGGAGGCAGGGTGGGACGACGACGGCGGCACCCCGCCCGGGTGGCCCTGATCTGCCTGACGGCGCTGACGACGGGATGCGCCGCGACGGTCGGACCGGTGGGCGCGTCTCCGTCCGAGGACCTGTCGCCGGCCGCGTCCCCCACGGCGACGACGTCCGGATGGGCCACGGCCCGGGCCGCGTCCACCATCTCCCCGGAGACCGTCCCCCGGCCGTCGCGATCCTCCGCGCGGGCCATGACCGCGAACGCCATCCTGGCCGCCGCCGTCGCGGACGGGACACTGCGGGGGAAGACCATCCTCATCGACCCGGGACACAACGGCGCCAACAGCCGCAACCCCAAGGTGATCAACCGGAAGGTGTTCATCGGCAACGGGACCAAGGCGTGCGACACGACAGGCACCGAGACGAACGCCGGTTACCCGGAATACGCCTTCAACCTGGACGTGTCGACCCAGCTCGCGAGCATGCTGCGGTCGGCGGGGGCGGCCGTCGTCCTCACCCGGACGACGAACACCGGCGTCGGCCCCTGCATCACCGAGCGGGCCGCGGCCGCGACGACGGCCGGTGCGGACGTCGCCATCTCGATCCACGCGGACGGCGCGGCATCCGCGGAGCGTGGCTTCCACGTGATCGTTCCGGGGAAGATCGGCCGGAACAACGCGATCGTCCCCCCCTCCCGGCAGCTGGGGATCCAGGTGAGGGACGCCTTCCGGGCCGGTACGAGCGAACCTTTGTCGACGTATGCGGGCACCCGCACGGGCGCCGTCGTCGTCCGCTCCGACCTCGGCGGACTCAACCTGTCGACCGTGCCGAAGATCTTCATCGAGTGCGGCAACATGCGCAACGCGACGGACGCCCGCCAGATGACCACCCCGGCGTGGCGCCGGCAGGCGGCGACCGCCCTGGCCGCCGGGCTCACGTCCTACCTGGTCGGCCAGGGATAACGGCCTGGGCCTACTGGAGCACCCTGATCCGGATGGTCGAGGAGAGCTCCTGGAGACTGGCGACCGTGGTCTCGTCGAGTTCGATACCGACATCGGTGATCACGTAACCGAGCTCACCACGCGTCCCGAGGAACTGAGCGTCGATGTTCACGCTTCCCGCCGCCAGCCGGCTGTTGATGGCCGCGAGGACGCCGGGGGTGTTCCGGTGAATGTGGATCAACCGGTGCTCACCGGTCGCCTCCGCCAGGGTGAGGCGCGGCAGGTTGACGCTGAGCGAGGTCGCCCCCGTCAGGAGGTAGTCGCTGAGCTTCCCCCCGACGAACCGGCCGATGTCCTGCTGGGCCTCCTCGGTGGAACCCCCGATGTGAGGTGTGAGGACGACATTGCGCAGGCCCCGAAGCGGCGAGACGAACTCGTCCCCGGCAACGAGAGGCTCCACGGGGAAGACGTCGATCCCCGCGCCCGCGAGATGCCCGGATTCGAGGTGGCGACGCAGCGAGTCGTAGTCGACGACGAAGCCCCGGGAAAGGTTGAGGAACAGCGCCCCGGGACGCATCGCGGCGAACTCGGCCTCGCCGAACAGGCCCGCATTGCCCTCACGGCCGTCGACGTGCAGGGTGACGACGTCCGCGACCTCCAGGAGATCGGGGAGGGAGTCACAGCACCGGGCGTTGCCCAGGGCGAGTTTGTCAGCGGTGTCGTAGAACACCACCCGCATCCCGAGAGCCTCCGCGAGCACGGACAGCTGGGTCCCGATGTTGCCGTACCCGACGATTCCCAGGGTGCGGCCCCGCACCTCGTGGGCGCCGGAGGCCGACTTGTCCCAGACCCCGGCGTGCATCGACCGGTCCTTCTCGGTCATCCGCCGGGTGAGGGAGACGATCTCGGCCAGCGCGAGCTCGACGACACTGCGCGTGTTCGAGAACGGCGCGTTGAACACGGCGACACCACGACGGCTCGCCTCCGCCAGGTCGATCTGGTTCGTCCCGATGCAGAAGGCCCCGATGACCAGCAGGTCCTCCGCCGCGGCCAGGACCTTCTCGCTGACCGTCGTCTTCGAGCGGATCCCCAGGATCTGGACGCCCCGCAACGCCTCGATCAGCGCGTCCTCGTCGAGCGCTCCCCGGCGGGTCTCGACCGTGCACCCCGCGAGGGTCAAGGCCTCGACCGCGTCGGGGTGGATGTTCTCGAGCATGAGCGCTCGCGGTGGCGTCGTGGGCGGCGCGATCACTTGGGTCACTCCTCGGACAGGCGGGCGGCGGGCGACGGGTCCTCGATCGCGCCATTGCGACGGCCAGCCGCGAGGGTCGTAACAGCAGTGTTCCTCGCGAAACTTACCGGAAACCCCTCAGAGACACGGCGTGGGGGTCACCGTTCGTCAACGGCTGGCGACGGCCTCCTCCGGATCGGCGGTGAACTGGCTCGTGTAGAGGGCGTGGTAGGCGCCGTGGCGGGCCAGGAGTTCGTCGTGGGTGCCCTGCTCGACGACGGCACCGTTCTCGAGGACGAGGATGACGTCGGCGCCCTGGATCGTGGACAGCCGGTGGGCGATGACGAAGCTCGTCCGGCCCTTCCGCAGACGCGCCATCGCCTGCTGGATCAGGACCTCAGTCCGGGTGTCGACCGAGGACGTCGCCTCGTCGAGGATGAGGATCGCCGGGTCGGAGAGGAAGGCCCGGGCGATCGTCAGCAGCTGCCGCTCCCCCGCGGAGACGTTCGAGGCCTCGTCGTCCAGCACGGTGTCGTACCCGTCCGGAAGAACCTGGACGAAGTGGTCCACGTGCGCGGCGGTGGCCGCGCGCAGGACGTCGTCCTCCGTCGCTGACCCCGAGCCGTACGCGATGTTGTCGCGGATCGTCCCGCCGAAGAGCCAGGCGTCCTGGAGCACCATGCCGAAGCAGTGGCGCAGGTCGTCGCGCGTCAGCTCACGGATGTCGACGCCGTCGAGCAGGATGCGGCCCCCGTCGAGCTCGTAGAACCGCATCAGGAGGTTGACCAGGGTCGTCTTGCCCGCTCCGGTCGGGCCGACGATGGCGACGGTCTGCCCCGGCCTCGCCTCCAGCGAGAGATTCTCGATGAGGGGTTTGTCGGCCTCGTACCGGAACGAGATCCGGTCGAACTCGACGTGTCCCCGGACGTCGTCCAGCCGTGCGGGCGTGACGGGGTCGGGCTCCTCCTCCACCTCGTCGAGGACGGCGAAGACGCGCTCCGCAGAGGCGACCCCCGACTGGAGGAGGTTCGTCAGGCTGGCGAGCTGCGTGATGGGCATCGTGAACTGGCGTGAGTACTGGATGAAGGCCTGGACGTCACCGAGGGAGATCTGCCCGGAGGCGACCCGCAGTCCCCCGACGACGGCGATGCCGACGTACCCGAGGTTCCCGATGATCGTCATCGCGGGCATGATGATCCCGGAGATGAACTGCGCGGAGAAGCTCGCCCGGTACATCCTCTCGTTGGTCTCGTCGAAGAGCTCCTCGGCCTGGGTCTGACGGCCGTAGACCTTGACGAGCTCGTGACCGGAGTACATCTCCTCCACGTGACCGTTGAGCTTTCCGGTCCACTTCCACTGCGCCGCGAACTGCGGCTGCGAGCGCTTGGCGATCATCATGGTGACGACCATCGACAGGGGGACCGTCACCAGGGCGATCAGGGCGAGGACCGGACTGATCCAGATCATCATCCCCAGCACGCCGAGCACCATCGTCAGCGAGGTGATCGCCTGGGTCAGGGTCTGCGTCAGCGTGGTGTTGATGTTGTCGATGTCGTTGGTCACCCGGCTGAGAAGGTCACCACGGGCGTGCTGGTCGAAGTATCCGAGCGGCAACCGGCCGAGTTTGCGGTCGACCTCGTCGCGCAGCGAGTAGATCACCCGCTGGGAGACTCCGGCCATCACGTAGCCCTGCACCCAGGAGAAGATCGAACTCAGCACGTACACGCCGACGACGAGCCACAGGGCTGCCCCCAGGGCGTCAAAGTCGATCCCCGAGCCGGGGACGATGTCCATCGCCGCGAGCATGTCGGCCTTGGCGTTCTCACCCTTGGCCTGGAGCGCGGCGACCACCTGGTCCTTGCTCATCCCCGCAGGCACCCACGCCCCGACGACCCCCGCGAAGAGGACGTCGGTCGCCGTACCCAGCAGTTTCGGCCCGGCCACGGAGCAGCCGACGCTGAACACGGCGAAAGAGATCACCACGAAGATCTTCCAGCGCTCCGGGCGCAGCCGCCCGACCAGGCGCTTGAAGCTCGGCCCGAAGTTCTCCGCCTTCTCGGCGGGCAGTCCGAGACCGCCCGGACCACCGCCGCCGCCGGGCCCCGGCCGGCCCCTCGCTGGTTTCGCCGTCGCGCTCACGCCGCCTCCGTCCGGTTGAGCTGGGAGGACACGATCTCCGCGTAGGTCTCGCAGCTCTCCAGCAGTTCGTCATGGGTGCCGACACCGACCACGCTGCCCTCGTCGAGGACGACGATCTGGTCGGCCCCGAGCACGGTGCTGATCCGCTGGGCAATGATGAGGACCGTCGCGTCGGAGGTGTTCTCGCGCAGGGCGGCCCGGAGCCGGGCATCGGTCGCATAGTCGAGCGCCGAGAAACTGTCATCGAAGATGTAGATCTCCGGACGGCGCACGAGCGCCCGGGCGATGGCGAGCCGCTGGCGCTGGCCGCCGGACAGGTTCGTCCCGCCCTGATCGATGTGGGCCTCCAGGTCGCCGGGGAGTCCCTCGACGACCTCCCTGGCCTGAGCGATCTCCAGCGCCTTCCACATCTCGGCCTCGGTCGCGGATTCCCGGCCGTACCGCAGGTTGTCCGCCACCGTGCCGCTGAACAGGAAGGCCCGCTGGGGAACGAGCCCCAGACGGCTCCAGAGGTCCTGCTGGGCGAGGTCGCGGACGTCGACGCCGTCGACGAGGACGGTCCCCGACGTCACGTCGTACAGCCGGGGGATCAGGTTGACGAGGGTCGACTTGCCCGACCCGGTGCCGCCGACCACCGCCGTCGTGCTCCCGGCCGGGAGCGTCACCGTGATGTCACGGAGCACGGCCGCATGCGCGCCCGGGTAGCGGAACTCGACGCCACGGAACTCGACGGTGCCACGCGGCGTCCCGCCGTCCTTCACGACGAGGGGACTCGCCGGGTCGTGGATGACCGGCTCGGTGTCGAGGACCTCCAGCACCCGCTCCCCGGAGGCCGCCGCCCGGGGCACCATCACGAAGGTCATCACCGCCATCATCACGGCGAAGAGGATCTGCATCACGTAGGAGATGAAGGCGGTGAGGCTGCCGATTTTCATCGTGCCGTCCCCGATCAGGCGACCGCCGAACCAGACGATCGCGACGCTCGACACGTTGACGATGAACATGATCGAGGGCATGGTCACCGCGAACAGCCTGCCGATCCGAAGCTGGACGGCGGTGAGGTCGGCGTTCGCCTCGGTGAAGCGCTCCTCCTCGTAGCCGGTCCGGACGAAGGCCCGGATCACCCGCACCCCGGAGAGGTTCTCCCGCAGGATCTGGTTGATCTTGTCTATCTTGGACTGGACCGAGCGGAACAGCGGGATCAGCCACCGCATCATCACGCCGATCACCAGCAACATCACCGGAATGATCACCAGCAGGAGCCCGGTGAGCTGGGCGTTCTCCCGAAGAGCCATCACCACGCCGCCGATCATCGTGATCGGGGCCATCAGCATCATCGTCAGGCCCACGACGATCATCATCTGGACCTGCTGGACGTCGTTGGTGTTCCGGGTGATCAGGGACGGCGTCCCGAAGTGGTTCAGCTCACGCAGGGAGAAGCCCTGGACCCGGTGGAACATCGCGGCCCGGACGTCCCGCCCGAATCCCATCGCGGCACGGGCGCTGAAGTACGAGCTGATGATCGAGGCGATCCCGAGGAGCACGGTGGCAGCGAGCATCACACCACCGATGCGCAGGATGTAACCGGTGTCCCCGGTGAGTACACCCTCGTTGATGATGTCGGCGTTGAGGCTGGGCAACCACAGCTGGCCCAGGGCCTGGAAAGCCACCAGCACGACCACCACGACCAGGTGACGGCGGTACGGCCGCAGGTGGCGGCGGAGCAAGGTGATCATCGAGGATTCCTGTCGGATGAGCGGTCGTTCCATTGGACGGCAAGGGCCCGGAGCGGGACCAGCGGTTTTCCGGCCAGGTTCCGATCCTGGCTGACGCCCCGCCTCACAGATGCGCCTCCCGTTCGGCGAGTCGCCGCCAGGAGGGCAGGATGCGGGCGAGTTCGTCCCGTTCGCCCTCCGGCAGAAGGGCGACGGTTCTTCTGACGTAGTCGACGGTCGCCAGGTGCAGAAGGTGCTGGAGATCGTGCCCGGCCGACGTGAGCGTCACCCGCACCTGCCGCTGGTCCGCAGGGTCGGTCTGGCGGCTGACCAGACCCGCCCGCTCCATGCGCTGGAGCAACCGGGTGACGCTGGGGCGGGCCAGCAGCAACTCGTCGGCCAGTTCGCTCTGCGTCACCTCCCCACGGTCCGATAGCACCAGGATGCACAGGGCCTGGGCGGGGTGGATGTCGTGCTTGGCGAACGCGCGGCGGATCAGCTGCCGGTGAAGGGCACTGATGGAGAGGAACTCCCGGAACACGACAGCGGTCGAGGAGTCGAGACTCGACAGGGACGACCACCCACCTTGGCTCACGTCATCGAACGTTAGCCCTGCAACTGTTAGCACAGCAACTTCTTGGGTGCCGATGCAACGTCAGGCGACCCGTCGACGTCCTGGAGGCATGTCGAAAGTCAACGTATGGCAGGTCGTCGCGGTCGCCGCCGGAGTGCTGGGGTTGGCGATCGGTTATCTCTGGGGCGGGCTCGGGGGCGGCGGAACCACCCTGACCGCCCCGTCGTCGTCCGGCGGAGCCCCCGTCGTCACAGGCGGGATCTCCGTCACGGGCTCGGGCACGGTCAGCGGAACCCCCGACGCCCTCAAACTGGTGATGGGTGTCGAGGTGAACGCGCCGACCGTGTCGGCGGCTCTGGACGGCGCCAACGCCGCGGCCTCGAAGGTCCAGGCCACCCTGCGGGCCAAGGGCGTCGCGGAGAAGGACCTCCAGACCAGCGGCGTCTCGATCCAGCCCCGGTACTCGTACGCCAACAACACCCAGACGCTCACCGGATACCAGGTCAGCGAGAACCTCACCGCGACCCTGAAGAACCTCAAGACCGCCGGAGAGGCGATCACCGCCGCCGCTACCGCGGGCGGCGACGCCACCCGCATCGAGTCCGTCGCCCTCGACCTCACCGACAGCAGCGCCCTCGTCACCTCCGCCCGCGACGCCGCCTTCACCCAGGCCAAGGCCAAGGCCGGCCAGTACGCGAAGGCCGCCGGCTCGGACCTCGGCAAGGTCATCAGCATCCAGGAATCGGTCAGCGGGGATCAGCCGGTCCCCGTCGCCAAAGCCGAGGCCCGGGACGCCACCACGATGTCGTCCGTCCCGATCGCCCCCGGTTCCCAGGACGTCGTCGTCACCGTCACCGCCGTCTTCGCCCTGGACTGACCCGGAGGTCCTCCTCCACCCGGGTGCCTGGTCCCGGTACGGTGGTGTCTGACGGGGCACCCTGACCAGCGATCAGGCATCGGGCAGGGGCACCCTCAGGGCCTCTAGCTCAATGGCAGAGCAGCGGACTTTTAATCCGCGGGTTGTGGGTTCGAGCCCCACGGGGCCCACAAACCTGCAGGTCAGGGGCTCGACGATCCCTAGGGGATCACCTGAGTACCAGTTTATTACCAGTTTAGCCGTTTGGGCACACCGCTCAGCTTCCGCGGATCACGAGGGGATCGAGCGGCCCGCACCCCGGCCCGCAGCAGCACGGGTTCCGATCGCGCCGACCCGGCGCCACCCCAAGGACACACGTGCAGCTATCGTTCGATTACACACCGGCATCTGCCGTGCGGCGTTCACGTGACCTCACGACGTGCAGACAGCGGGACCTGAGGTAGGGCATGGCGACCAGGGATGGAGGGAAGCAGCGGCAGCAGGCGGTCACCAGGACGAAGCCTTCCAGTGGTCCCCGGACCTGTTCCAGAAGCTGATCGAGGTGATTCCGTTGCTGTGCCGCAGCAAGCAGGACGATGACATCCCGATTGGGCAGACCGTCGAGATGATCGACCTGGGCGGGCAGCAGTACCTGGTCGAGATGACATGGTGGACCGGCAAGAGAACCTCGCCGACTGACTGCGCGGAAAAGTGCACGACTCCGTGGCAGACAGGAACTCCAACCCACCGCCACGCTTGACCTGAAGGGCCCGGTACGGCAGCGCCATCCCCAGCCCATGGGCCCCTTGCCGAGGCCGTATCGGCGTCGGCGGGACAGCCGGCCTGGCTGTCGTTGTGAGTACCGCCCACACTGTCTGCCTTGATGATGTCGATCGGGAGACCGTCTGATTCGTGGCCCGTCGATTGAAGGCCGAACGTCGTAGGCTGGATACTCACAAGACCACCCAACTCGCTGCCTCAACCCTGATCATCCTGCACGTCGAACACCACCGAGCAGTATGAGCCCCACCCACGGCTACCGATCATGCAACGCAACGTGACGGCACGTTGCCCGGAAAGGCCCGGTCAGTCCGCCAGCTCCTGGCTGCTCCTGCCGCCCCATTGACGCA
>JAUPKQ010000160.1 GCA_030837345.1 Actinomycetota bacterium
CCCGAGCGCCAGGGCGACGAGGGAGCTGAGGAGGAAGACGGCGATGGTCTCGATCCGGGCGGAGTTGTACGTCGAGGTGTTCTGGGCGAGGACGGCCTTCGTCTGCTCGTCCACCGCGTCGACCAACTGGTCCATCGCCGAATTCATCTCTTTCGCGAGCGGTTTGACCTCGGTGTCGCGCAGCTGGATGTAGGCGTCCTTGTTCCCCGTGCGCGCCACTTGGAGCAGCTTGCCGCCGACGATGCCGGTGTACGTGGTCCACACCTTGTCCACGTGGTCGAGGGCGCTCCGCTGGGCGGCCGTCAGCGACAGCTTGCCGAACTGAGCGATCGCCTCCTCCATCGCCTTGACGTCGGCGACGTAGGCGACGTGCTCGGCGTCCCCGTCGCCCGTGGCGAGCATGTCGTCGGCGAAGGCGTCGATCCGGGTCTGGAGGTAGAGGCGCCGGATCGTCTCCAGCCGGCTCACGGTGACCATCGAGACGTCGTGGATGCCTTCGCCCCGGTCCTTCAGGTCACCGAGACTGATCAGCGCGGTCGCGGTGATCAGGACCATCCCCAGGCAGCCCGCGAGGATCCCGCCCAGGACCTTCACACCGACCGGAGGATCGAGCACCCGCGCCGCTCCCGAGGACGTCGTTCCCGACGTGCTCTTGCTCGGGATGGTCGCCGCTGTGGCTGAGCTCACAGTGATCACCTCATTGTCGAGGACAGGATGGGTGGGACCGGTGCTCTCGTCTCCGTGTCGTCGTGGCGGACATCGATCATCATCGGGTGACCGGGGTCGTGACTTGACCTCGGCGGCCCGGCCGGAATTCTCTGACCCCCCTCGCCGGCAGGCCGGGGTGGTTTACTTGCCCCGCATCGCGACGGTTACCGACGGTGCATGTGGTGTACACCAAATATTGCCTACGTGCTAATGGGGGCGGGCGGCGAGACCGACCCCATGACCGGACTCGGAAGAGGTCGAATGTCGTATCTCCAGGACGCGCGCCTGGCCCGTGAACTGGCCGCCGCCGCCGGGGCGGAACTCCTGAAGATCAGGGGGACGGCGACGGGGACCGAGCTCGGGGACGCCGGGGACCGTGCCTCCCAGCGCCTGCTCGCCGCCGCGCTCGCGGAGCGCCGTCCGGGAGACCGCGTGCTCAGCGAGGAGGCGAAGGACTCCCCGGACCGGTTGTCGGCGTCCCGGGTCTGGATCGTCGACCCGCTCGACGGCACCCGGGAGTACTCCGGGCCGCCGAGGGACGACTGGGCCGTCCACGTCGCTCTCTGGGCGGACGGCGACCTCGTCGCGGGCGCCGTGGCGATCCCCGCGCGGGGCGTCGTCGACGCGACGGACGCCCCGCCGTCCCCGCCGGAACGCGCGCCGGGCCCGCTCCGGCTGGCGGTGAGCCGGTCGCGTCCTCCGGCGTTCGTGACGGCCCTGGCCGCCGAACTCGGAGCCGTGCTCGTCCCGATGGGTTCGGCCGGAGTGAAGTGCGCGTCCGTCTGGCGCGGTGAGGTCGACGCCTACCTCCACGCGGGCGGCCAGTACGAGTGGGACTCGGCGGCCCCGGTCGCCGTCGCCCGCTCGGCCGGGCTGTGCGCGTGCCGGCTCGACGGCACCCCGCTCGTCTACAACCGGCCCGACCCGTCGCTGCCCGATCTGATCGTCAGCCGCCCCGAGTTCGAGGCGTCGTTGCTGGACGCCGCCCGGCGGCACGCGCCCGAGGTGCTCCCGTGAGGCGACGGGTGGCGGGCGAGTACCGGCTGACCCAGCTGGAGGTCCTGGAGGCCGAGGCGATCCACGTGTTCCGCGAGGTCGTGGCGGAACTGGAACGGCCGGTCCTGCTGTTCTCCGGCGGCAAGGACTCGATCGTGATGCTCCGTCTGGCGCAGAAGGCGTTCTGGCCCGCGCGGATCCCGTTCCCGGTGCTGCACGTCGACACGGGCCACAACTTCCCCGAGGTCCTCGCCTTCCGGGACCGGCGCGTCGCGGAAATCGGGGTGACACTCGTCGTGGCGTCGGTGCCCGACGCGATCCGATCCGGTGCCGTCGTGGAGCCCCCGGACGGCACCCGGAACCGGATCCAGACGCCGGTGCTGCTGGAGGCGCTGGAGGCGGGCCGGTTCACGGCGGCCTTCGGCGGGGCCCGCCGCGACGAGGACAAGGCCCGGGCCAAGGAGCGGGTCTTCTCGTTCCGTGACGACTTCGGGCAGTGGGATCCGAAGAACCAGCGCCCGGAGCTGTGGTCCGTGTACAACGGGCGGATCCACGCTGGCGAGAGCATCCGGGTGTTCCCCCTGTCGAACTGGACCGAGCTCGACGTCTGGCAGTACGTCGCCGCCGAGGGACTCGACCTGCCGGAGATCTACTACGCGCACGAGCGGGAGGTCTTCGAGCGCGACGAGATGATCTACGCGGTGAACGGGTTCTGCCGCCCCCGGTCCGGCGAGGAGGTGTTCACCGCGCGGGTCCGCTACCGCACGGTGGGCGACGCCACGCTGACGGCCGCCGTGCTCTCGGACGCCGACACGATCGAGAAGGTGATCGACGAGGTGGCGGCGACGAGGGTGACCGAGCGGGGAGCCACCCGGGGCGACGACCGGTTCAGCGAGGCCGCCATGGAGGACCGCAAGCGGGAGGGGTACTTCTGATGGGGACCGGATCGATGGACCTGCTGCGGTTCGCCACGGCCGGAAGCGTGGACGACGGGAAGTCGACGCTGATCGGCCGCCTCCTCTACGACTCGAAAGCGATCTTCTCCGATCAGCTGGCGGCGGTCGAGGCCGTCAGCGCCGCGCACGGCGACGACTACGTCAACCTCGCCCTGCTGACCGACGGCCTGCGGGCCGAACGCGAGCAGGGCATCACGATCGACGTCGCCTACCGCTACTTCGCCACCCCCCGGCGCAAGTTCGTCATCGCGGACACCCCGGGGCACCTCCAGTACACGCGCAACATGGTGACCGGGGCTTCGACCGCCGACCTGGCCGTCGTGCTCGTCGACGCCCGCAAGGGACTGGTGGAGCAGTCGCGACGGCACGCCTTCATCACCACGTTGCTGCGGGTGCCGCACCTCGTGCTCGCGGTGAACAAGATGGACCTCGTCGGGTACTCCCCGGAGGTCTTCGAGCGGATCGCCGGCGACTTCACCCGGTTCGCCGACAAGCTCGACATCGCCGACCTCGTCGTCGTGCCGATCTCCGCCCTCCACGGCGACAACATCGTCTCCCGTTCCCCGAACATGCCCTGGTACGAAGGCCCCTCCCTGCTGCACCACCTCGAACACGTCCACGTCTCCAGCGACCGCAACCTGATCGACGTCCGGTTCCCGGTGCAGTACGTCATCCGGCCGCAGTCCGTGGACCACCCGGACTACCGGGGGTACGCCGGCACCGTCGCGTCCGGCGTCCTCAAACCAGGGGACGAGGTGATGGTCCTGCCGAGCGGGTTCACGACGACGATCGCGGGGATCGAGACCGCCGACGGGCCCGTCGACGAGGCGTTCCCGCCGATGGCGGTCACCGTCCGGCTCGCCGGCGACCTCGACGTGTCCCGAGGGGACATGATCGCCCGCCCGCGCAACGCCCCCGAACCCCGGCAGGACCTCGACGCGATGGTCTGCTGGATGACCGACACCCCTCTCACGACCGGCCGGAAACTCGTGATCAAGCACACCACCCGTACCGCCCGGGCTCTCGTCAAGGACATCCAGTACCGGCTGGACGTCAACACCCTGCACCGCGACCTCGCGACGTCCGTCCTCGGGCTGAACGACATCGGCAGGGTCCGGCTGCGGACCACCGCCCCGGTCTTCGCCGACCCCTACCGGCGTAACCGTGCGACGGGAGGGTTCGTCCTCATCGACGAGGCGACCAACGGCACCGTGGCCGCAGGAATGATCATCGACGATTAAGAGCGACCGGCAATAGGGAGGTTCGATCAGCGAGCGGCGGTCCGGGTGGATGGCCGGCAAGGCGGAGGAGGGAGGCGCCCTGGTGTTGGGCGTCGACCGACGACAACGCAGC